>CAMZGI010000388.1 GCA_947306305.1 uncultured Fibrobacter sp. | reverse complement strand
AACAAACAGCCGCTGCTTAAGCAGCGGCTTTCTTGTTTTCGTAAGCAATTAAGTTATCAACGATGCAAACGTATCGTTTTTAGGGCTATCAATTCAAATTACTCTCGCGTTCAATTTGAGCCAAGTCGTTTCCCCATTCACTTTGGATTTTCTGCTTGAGCTTTTTAGCAAGCGAAGGAGAACGGCCTTGAGTCGAAACCGTCACTGCGATATTTTCGCCAAAGTCCATGCGAGCAGGCACAATAAAATCACCACTGCGGTAGTCGCAAGCGTTATTCACCAAGATGCGGCGAGCATGAGCGTCATTGTTGACAAGGGCATTCACAGCAGGTTTGTCCGTGCAAATGAAAACCATAAAAACGCCACGGAGATCTAGCGGCTCATAAACGCGTTCCATGAGCGAAACCAGCGGATTTGATTCTGCAAGAATTTTGAACTCCGGCAACAGTTGCGGAGCAACCACCGTAATGCGAGCACCCGTCGGCAAGAGCGTCTTGACTTTGCGAAGAGCGATAGAACCGCCACCCACCACAAGTACATTCCGCCCTTCGAGATTCAACTCGATAGAAAAGAGCGATGAGCAACGAGCTCGTGCTGACGCACTTTGAGCAATGAGATTAGAACTCAACGAGAGAGGACTATTCCATTCTTTCGTCTCTCGCCTATAGGCTCGCAGAGCCGTTCTTTCGTCTGATTGGGCGTTTCGCACCCCCGCCACGACCATATCCGCAAATTCATTCCAGTCGCCGAGACACGGCAAAAGCGTTATCGGAATCTGCGGAAATTCAGCCTGCAAGCGAGCAACCACCTTGGGCACATCATTTTTCGTATGCTGACCATTGAGCAGCAGATACGGCAAAAGCGTCACCGATTCCACATCTTCACGCAAAATTGTCCGCAAATCATTTTCAAGATCCAACAAACTCGTACTGGCAACGCGCGTTCCCGGCATATCGTGATGCAAGCGGTCAAGGATGTCTTCAAAGCCTTTGTATGCGCCCGGCAAAATGCAATGATGAGCAATAATCAGAATGACTTTCATGAATTAGTGGGATGTTGAATTTTTAAGGTTATTAAATCTCTTTCGTCTTTAGTCTATAGGCTCTCTGAGCCGTTCTTTCGTCTAGTATAATGCTCAACGATTTTTTTGACAAGCGAATCCATGGTGGTTTCGTCGGATGTGACTGTTTCAAAGCCATGCTTGCGAGCTGCCGCTTCCGTCATACGACCGATGCAGAAAGAGGTATGAGGTATGAGGTCGTTACTTTGTCCCTTTGAGCCATGAGCATTTTCGCTCACTGCTAACGGCTCACCGCTCATCGCTTTAACGTAATTCTCCACGGCACTGGTGCTGGCGAAAACAACGGCATCGGCAGAAGCAATCGCTTCGCGTTTCCACTCAGGAAGCTCCGCGACCGGGAGCGTTTCATAAACAACCCAACGAGTCGCCATCGGCAAATACTTCAACAACGTATCGTCTGCAAGATTCCCTTGAAGCAACAGAATTCGGGATTCGTCTATTAGATCCTTCGATTCCGCGCTAGGCACTCCACTCAGAATGACACCACCCTTATCATCGCTCTCCATGCAAGAGCGAGCGGCTTGGTCATTTAAGCATGTCCACATGCTTGCACGACTCTCGCCTCTTTCGTCTTTCGTCTGTAGCGAGCTTGCGAGCGTTCTCTCGTCTATATAGCTTCGAAGAAGCTTCCCCAATCCCTCGCCAGTGTGGTCTTCGGGAACATAATCGCAGCGAATACCGTATTCAAGCAACTTCTTTTCGGTAATCTTCCCGACACTTGCAATTTTCTTGCCCGCAAGCACGCGAATGTCAAGCCCAGCGGCAAACAACTGCTTAAAGAACGATTCAACGCCGTTCGTACTCGTGAACGCGAGAATGTCGAAATTAGCAAGAGTGTTCCAATCAACAGATTCCTGCAAGGTTCCGGCTCGGAGGCCGGAATGACGTGCAAGGTTTTCCTGCGAGAACGCTTGCGTTCTCATTGGAAAACCGCAGTTGTCAAACCCCAACGGTGAATGACAATAAGGTGCAACATCGCGAGTTTCAATCATCGGGGTTTCGATGACTTCAGCTCCAAGAGCCGTAAGACGTGCGGTAATCCCGCTTGCTTGTTTTGCAGCACGAGTCACCACAAGACGTTTCCCCGACAGCGGCAAATTCTTTTTCCATGCAAGCGATTTGCCGAGTTCAACCACTCCGCCCATAATCGTAATGGCCGGGGCAGTCACATGTTCGCGTACAATCGTCTCCCCCGCCGTTTCTAGCGTCGCCATAACGGTACGCTGGAACGGAGTCGTCCCCTTTTCGATAAACGCAAGCGGAGTTTTCGGATCTTTGCCACATTCCATCAAGCGACGTGCAATAAAATCCATATTACCAATGCCCATCAAAAAGATAAGCGTCCCCGGACAACGTGCAAGAGTTGAAAAATCGAGACCGAGGGGCTCACTTGAAAGAGATTCCGGCTCAGTGGCCGGAATGACGTTTCTTTCGTCTTT
>CAMZGI010000387.1 GCA_947306305.1 uncultured Fibrobacter sp. | reverse complement strand
CTTAGAGCTTAGAGGCTGTCATCCTGAGCGAAACGGAGTGAAGTCGAAGGAAGCCGGAATCTCATCGCTCATAGCTCATTGCTCACGGCTCACCGCTATGTAAGAAAAATGTAATCATCGAGCAATTCTGTCAAAAATCACATTTTGGGCATTTTCTCAAAAAATGTTCTCACTACAGTTCTCAATAATACTATATTAAGAACGTGGAAAATTATATAGACATCTACCAATTTACGCACTTCCGCAAGTATCTGGAAGAGTACCAGGCGGCCAGAGTCCAGTCCGACCCGGAGTTCACCCGTACAGGTATTTGCAACATGCTGGGCCTTCCCAAGACACGCAGCTACTTCGCCGATGTTCTCAGGGGAAAGAAAGTCAGCCCGCGCATGACAGCGAAGTTCATCGAAGTTCTTGGTCTCAATAAAAAAGCCGCAAAATATTTTGAAACCATGGTCAAGCTCGACCAGGCCAAAACAGAGTCTGCACGCAGCGCCGCCATGGAAGAACTTTTGCATCTGCACCCCAATCCGCAGCATATCCTCGATTCAAACACCTACGAGTACTACAACCACTGGTACCACAGCGCAATGTTTGCTATTCTTGATGCTATGGAAGTTACAGACGACTTGACATCAGTGCAAAAGAGAATCTTTCCGAAAGTTCCACTCGGAAAGCTCAAGGATTCGCTTTCGCTCCTCGAAAAGCTCGGACTCGCCCGCAAGAACGAAGCCGGTTTTTGGAAGCCCACCAAGGAATCCATCTCTAGCGGTCCATACAACAACGCCGAATTGGTAAAGCAGTACCAGCTGCAATGTTTTGAACTTTCCAAGCAAGCCCTCATCACGCGTCCCAAGATGCCGACCGTCATGAGCACGCTTACATTTAGCATTTCTAACACCGCTTATAAAAAACTTGAAACTGAACTTCAAGAATTCAAGGCCAAAGCAAGGCGCATCATCAGCGAAGACAACGAAAAAGCAAGCGGAGTTTACCAGATGAACCTGCACCTCTTCTCGAACCTCGATCCGGAGGGCAAAGCATGATGCGTTTTAAGACTTTAAAATTTGCAGGACTTGCTGCAATCGCAACGACGTTCTTGACCGCCTGTTCCGACGAAAATCACGCCGGCGTTCTCACCGAAACGGAATCGGGAACGACGATTGCAAGCATCGTCAAGGACGAAAACGGGAACCCGGTCACCAGCGCAAGAGTCAACCTTCTCTTGTCGGACCACGTCGCCGCCCGCATGGCCCCCATCAAGACCGCCACCACGGACGAAAACGGCAAATACTCCATCGACAGCATTTCTGCAGGCGACTACGCTTTGCAGATTAGCAACACGGAACGCACGCTATCCGCTTACCAGACGCTCACTGTCGAAGACGACAAGACGGACTTGCAAACGCTAACGCTCCCCGAAGCAAAGCTCGAAAAGAACGCAAGCCTTGAACTTGGAATCAAGACCTACTCGCTCAATTCGGGCGACACGCTCTGCATCACGGGCACGCTCAACTGCACAGCAATCGGCGACAAGGACGTTAAGGCTGGGACTGTGACTATCGGTGAAATTCCGCCGATGGAATTCACAAAGATTACGCTCATCAAGGGCACTGATCACGGCATTTCGACAAAGAACGTCAAGTGGGATTTTGTTCCTGGCGAAAAGCTCGAAGTTAAATCGCCGCAAAAAACAAGTACCATCACAGTCACCATTCCAGAAGAAGCGATGAGCGACGCCAAGAGGCAAAACAGGACTTCAATCGATTCCATGATTGTCCCAGTTTCGCTCAAGACGGACTTCAAGAACCCGATTCTTTTAAGCGACAAAGGCGACACGCTCGCGCTCTACAAAATTGAAAACGATTCAGACTCGTCCCGCTACCTAACGGTAATTCCAAGCATAACGGCTGCCACGTATAAATTCACCGTAGCCGCTAGCGATTCTGTCGTCACCAGCAAATTCATAACAAAAGCGTTCGCCAACGCCGAGCCGGGCAAAGTTATTAAAGGCAACGACTACTACGACGGTTTGAACTTCTTTGGCAGCGGAACAGGAATCGGCTTCTGGATAGACGGTTCCCAGCCCAAAGTTGCACAAGACACCATCCTTAGAACCTTAGAAAACGACAAAGTATTCGCTCTCGAAGCAAGCAAAAACTCAAAAATGCTCTGTGCGAACATTTATCAAAGGGAATCTAAGGACACTATAACATACAAGGATTCTTTCTTCACAAAGCAAGAATCATTCTGCCACGATGTTTTAGACGGGAATCGCCACCATTACTTGATGCACATTTACAACAACCACATCGTCATTTTTATAGACGGTTCTGTTGTCGATGACACTGACATGAAATTCGCATTCAGCGCAATTCCGGGAATCGCAGTAGGGAGCCACAATTTAGAGAGCTTTACCGCTTTCTCTGTCGGGAGTTCCCTCATCAAGAATCAGGACTTCGGATGGGAACGCTTGCACGCTTGGCTGTACGCGTTCTACACGCTGCAGAGGTAGTTGGCAGAACTTAGT
>CAMZGI010000386.1 GCA_947306305.1 uncultured Fibrobacter sp. | reverse complement strand
CCAGTTCGCGGAGGCGCGTATTCAATTTCTTGTACGCATTGACCTTTTCGGCCTGAGTTTCATAAAGACGGACAGAACGGCGGACACTGCGCAAGTTGTCTTCGACACGTTCCATGTCCATCTGCACACGTTCGAGCTGGCGGCGCGTTTCCTTACGCTGCTGCTTGTACTTGCTCACGCCGGCGGCTTCTTCAAAAAGCACACGACGGTCATCAGCCTTGTCCGAGAGCACCGCCTTGATCATGTCGGCGTTCATCTGCGAATAAGTACTGGAACCAAGACCCGAGTCAAAAAGCAAAGCGTGAACGTCGCGGAGGCGGCATTCCTGGTTGTTGATGAGGTACTCGCCCGAACCGTCACGGTGCACACGGCGCGTCACGATGACTTCGGAATAATCAGAAGCGAGCGTTCCATCGCTGTTATCAATCACGATGGAAACTTCGGCAAGGCTCATCGCGGCACGTTCTTCGGTACCGCTAAAAATCACATCCTGCATCTTGCCCATACGGAGCGCGGCGGCTTTCTGTTCGCCAAGCACCCAACGGATGGCATCCGTAATATTGGACTTGCCACAGCCGTTCGGCCCCACCACAGCGGTAAGGCCCTTTGTAGGGAAGTTTATTTCCGTCCTTTGCGCGAAGGACTTAAAACCAAAAATCTTTAACTTAGTTATCTGCACTAGGCTGAAATGTAGAAAAAAAGTAAGAAGTGGTTAGTAAACAGTGGTTAGTGGTTAGGGATGACGTTAGCGGAACTTGAATACGGCTTTGCCGTCTTCGTCTTGCGAGACTACGAGGTACTGGCTGCCACCTTCGAAATCAAGCTCAACTTCGGCGAATGTCATCTCAACACGCCCTTCTTGTTTGCAGCCATCATCTACTTCATGTTTTACATCAGCTTCGCTCTGTTTTGCCAAAGCAACAACAACCCTAGTTTCCGTCGCACAAGCAGTACCATTAAAACTATGTACCCCATTCCACTTATCAAACCTTACTCTCACGCGGAAGGTTCCTACCCAATCGTCTTCGACGACTTTGCTCTTTTCGCCCGGCAAAATCGTATCGCTAATCCACGGCTGGATAGAAGATCCATCTTCAGACACAATATCAAGCCCAAGTATCGCCACATCCGTCTTGTTTTCAACCTGCAAGCGAGTCGATGTGTCTATGAACAAATGACTCATGCAAGCAGACAATGAAAGTGCTACAAGGCAGAGGAATAAACGCAAGAATTTCATTAGTGACCTCCCTCAGTATTTCCAGTCGCATCGGATTTTTCGTAGCGAATGCCCTTCGCGTGAATGACTTTGTTGCCATTGGAATCCACGGTCGGCAGGTTTTGGGAATTTCGTTCCGCTTGAGTCTTCATGAACTTTTTCAAGTCAAACTGGCTCCTGGTCGTTTCCATCGGAGCTGGTTTTGTAGCCCCGCGTCCAAAGAATTGCCCATCAAGAGAACCAATATTGAATTGGAATTCCACAATAAACGTTCCCTTGGCATGGAACATGTTATCGTAATCGAACGCAGAATTATACGCGAATCGGAAGAACGGAAGAGTAATAGCTCCGCCCCAGAGCAAATCCTTAGAGCCTGATTCTTGATTACGACGCAAGCACGAAGCCTCGAACCCTACCATGCGAGACGGGTCCGGGTAATACTTTAAAACAAACGAATGGAAGCCATCATCAGGGAAATCGTAGCTCACATCGGCATATAAAATTTGGTCATAAATATTTTGTTCCCAATTTACACGCATAAAGTTATCGTTGTCGTCCCCCGACTTACGGCGATAAATCGTTGCGCTCACATTAGGCAAATAGGTTTTAAAACCGCTCCCTACCCCACCGTAAAGTTCACGGGATTCAAGGTCTAAAGAAACGCGGAGCGTCTGGAACGTGTTGCGGTAAAAGCTTCCCTGAAAGTTCAAAGCTTTGTAACGGGCATGAGCCCAATAGAACAAAAGAGAATCACTTTCGGTCGGGTAAAAACGCCTCGAAGCAGCTTCCAAATTCTGGTGCTGCAAGCCCAAAGCCGCAGTTACATCATGCGTGGTATTCGTGTAAGAAAAGCCCCACGTCAACACGGACGAGATGTGCGCCGGTTCGCCATAATACGGGAAAGTGAAAAAGTCCTGCGAATCCCAGCCCGCACGATCAAACCACGTAAGGAAGCCAAGATGAGCGTTCGTGTCGAGCACCCAGCTGCCAAAAATTCCATAATGGTGCCTGAATGCGTAACCATTGTGAACGCCGTACTTGCTCCTCAACTGCAACTGTTCCGACGATGGCGTAAACGTGTAGCCAATATCGACAAAGCCGCCTCGCCCGCCACGCATCACCAGCCCGATATCACGGAGTTGGTTGTCACGCATTTGGAGCCCGCCCTGCGTCAAAGCTTCAGCGGGAATCGGGTCTGCAAACGCAACACCCGCCGCCATAGCTAATAAAAGAAAAATCTTTGATAATTTGTTATGCATTGACATATACCAAGCTATAGAACAAACCTAATATAGTAATATAGACGAAAGAA
>CAMZGI010000385.1 GCA_947306305.1 uncultured Fibrobacter sp. | reverse complement strand
TTGCTCAAGTCCAAGTTGATGGCGATGATTTCGCCTGAGAGCGACATGATGGCGCCTGTAGAATGGTTGAATGCCCCGATGACTTTCCCCGTGCCGTCACTTACGGTCATTGTTTTTGGGGCGATGACGTAATTTTTATTCCCCTGCTGAAAAAAATAGCTGGGTTCGCTCACGACGATGTTTTGCGGAATTTGTAAACCTGACTTTTCTGTTGCGGAGCTAAATGATAAATCTTGAGTCGCTGCGCTTTCGGAGCAGTTCCATGCAGTGGCAAGAACGCCTGCCAAAATCAAGATCCTAAAAATCGGGAGTCTCATTTTTTCCTCGTCTCTCATTCCATCCCCAAAACTATATTGTAAATTTTTATTCAGATACGAAAACAGCTTTTTATAATCTTTTATTGTTCTCTAGGCGTTCCTTGGGGTCTTGTGAATTGTTACGAAAATCTTATTTAACATCTTGCGAAAAGCGGCTCGTAAAAAGAGAGCTTCTTGAAAATTTTTTTGGCGTGTTACTATCTTTTAAAACATGAAAATGAATAAGTTTGCGTTGATTTCTGCGATCGGCTTTTTTGCCGTTTCCGCTTTTGCTGCACAGGGTGCCCCGATGGGTGCTTCTGTCGATCCGACTCCCGAAGAACAAAAGGCTCTCGATGCTTTGAAAGGCAAGCTCGAAGGGGCGATTGTCTGGTCAACAAGTCGTGCGAACTCTCTCCACGACATTTGGATTATGAATGCGGATGGAACGAATGCTCGTGCGCTCACCAAGAGCAACAACGTGGATTGGTTCCCGCGTATTGCGCCGGATGGTTCGAAGGTGCTTTTTAACCGTAGCAAGGGTGGCTGGGTTCCTGAAAACGATGCGAACTACCCAGAAAAGTGGGACTTGTGGACTGTCGATATTGGTGGCGGTAACGAAACGAAGCTCGTTGAAAACGCGACATGGGGCACGTGGCGGCCTGATGGCAAGTCGATTGTGTTCAGCCGTGCCGGGAAGGTCTTTACGATGGATCTTGCGAGTAAGTCGGAAAAAATGCTGCTCGATGGCGAAAAGGCGTTCAACAAGGCTGGCGTGATTTTGCAAGAGCCGAATATGAGCCCGGACGGAAAGCATTTGGCGATTACGCTGCGTGGCTCGATGCGCGAAACGGGCGTGTGGGATTTGGCGAAAAATGTTTGGACAAAGTCCGGCGACGGTTGCCAGATTGACTGGAATTTTGACGGCTCCAAGCTTTACCGCGTGAACCCCACGGGGAACGGCGGAACGGCTGCCCCGAGTGAAATCTTGTGGTTCACGGCCAAGGACGGCAAGCAGGTCGAAAAGGTCGGCTTCTTTGGCATCCCGAAGAACGTGAAGCTGATGGACTTGCCGGGGCGTCGTAGTCATGAATATTTCCCGCGTCTCTCGCCGGATGGCAAGTGGCTTGTGTGGGGCGCAACCGACAAGGGTCATGACCACGACTTGTTCGACTACGAACTCTACATTTGGAAGATAGGCGAACCTGTTGAAACTGCAACGCGTATTACATACAACAGTGGCAATGACCGCTGGCCGGATATTTGGCTCGGCAAGGTCCCGACAGCAGCCGCTTCTGCTGATGTTGCCAAGACCGCTGCCGAAACCACCGCGAATGCGACTGCCGCCGCTATTGCTGGCGGCGTGAGCGAAGCCAAAATGGACGAACTCATCAAGGCCATCGACCGCTTGACCGAAGCCGTAAAGGCGCTCGCTCCAGCGAAGTAGTTAGCCCTTGGCGCTTCTCAAGCAGAACGCCATAATAGCAAACGCACCCGCCACGTTCATGCTCGCTTTGCGACCAGCCATGGGAATTGTGACTTTCATGGTCGCCTGTTCCATGATTTCGGGTGCGATACCGAGTTCTTCGTTGCCAAGCACAATCAAGCCCTTTTCAGGCCACTTGACGTCGTTGATGCTAGGAATATTTTCTCCTGTTTCTAGGGCGATAATTTCGTAGCCGTTTTCCTTATGATATTTAATGCATTCAAACGGATCGTCCCAACGCTTGATGGGAATCCACTCTTGGCAGCCGCGAGCGGCGCTCTTGACGGTCACGTGGTCTGGACCGCAGCTGTAGCCGCTTAAATGAACGCCTTCAAGCCCAAAGCAATCTGTACTGCGAATAATAGAACCGACGTTAAATGCGCTGCGGAGATTGTGAACGAGCACTGCAAATTGAATCGGCTTTTCGTTGGCGACTTCACGGTCGCCCGGTTCTTGTTCTAGATAAATGTCACGTTCAAAACCAAGGCCTGCACGAGTGCGGAAAGTCTTGTACAAGTCAATCATTTGTGCTTGATTCTTGCCGGTCAGCCGTTCCGATTCGGGCAAATGGAGCCATTCTGTGTAAGTTTCAAATTCTCGGCGAGCACGAGGCACATCGTCGCCCAACTGTAAAATAATGACTCGCAAAAGTTCCGCCAAGCGTTTGAACTTGGAGGTCTCTTTCATCGCTAAAAATTTCGGTTCTGTGTACATGCTTAAAATAATAGAAAAGTTTATAAAACAAAAT
>CAMZGI010000384.1 GCA_947306305.1 uncultured Fibrobacter sp. | reverse complement strand
CTTTATAGCAGTATAAGGTGGAATTATAGACGAGAGAAAAAGAGGGTTTTAGGGCTTAGACCACTCATCTCATCGCTCACTGCTCATACCTCAAAGCACCGCAGGTGCGCCCTCATACCTCGAGAAGTTTCTTGTCTAGCTTGGGGTAAATGCGGTTGAGTTCGAGCAAGTTCAATAGCGTGTCGAAATCGGCGGAGAATTTGTCTTCGGGGAGAGCGGTCAGCAGTTGCTTCTGGAGGAGCGTTTCGAGGCTTCTCGGCGTGAGCGACATCCCGTGCATGGATCGCTTTGTCTGTGCGGTCAAATCGTCCGCTTTGACCGCGATGCGTCCATCGGATTGGAGTTCGCCTTTGTCGGTAGCCGCCTTGGCGAATGCGGTGAGAATCGCTTGTTCCGTGAGCGAGAGAATGTTGGGCGAGGTGCTCTTGTAAATGGCACGGTGGCGAAGCGTCTCGTAAAGAACATTGATTAACGGCTTGTTGTCGATAGAAACGGTTTCTGCTTGCAAGCGGATAAGCCTAAAGTCTTGCAGAATGAGCAATAGTTTGTATGTTTCAATAGACGAAAGCGTTGAAAAATTCTTGAGCTCGTTCTTGATTACGTCTAAATTAATTGTTCTCTCGTTAATCTTAGAAAGTATGAACAAAAGAGCCGGGAACGTTGTAATAAAATCGTTCTTGCGTTTGTTCTCTTTGGCGATGTGGTTCCGCTGTACGAGGAACGCGAGAATAGACTTCATCCAGACGGGCTGCGCGTCCATGGCTTCGTGGAGCATCGCTTGCTGTATGACTTCGATTTCGCTGTCTTGGTCGGCTTGGATGGTGTATTCCATCGGTTCGCCTTCGACTAAGCTGAGTTCGCCAAACGTGGAGCCGGGGCCTAAATTCTGAGTGCGTATGCTGTTTTGCTCGTCTTTAAAACTCGCAATGAGCATGCCTTTTTTGACAATGTAAAAGCACGGATTGCTGTTGCCTTGCAAGCAAAGGGTTTCGCCTTCTCTGATAATCATTAGACCGTCCCCTTGATATTTTGTTCAAACTGCAATGCCGTTAAATAGTATTTTACTTTATCTGCGTTGAGGGCGAGGAGGCTGTTCTCTTTTTCGGTAAACCACTCGAATTGCTGCATCGCGAGCCAGTCCGTAACGCTTGTTTCTAGGTTGTGTTCCCTGAAATAGCATACCCACCCGGACGCGTCTTTGATGGTGTTCGGGTCTATCGTCGAAAGCCAGACGAGAATTCTCTTTTGCGGGAGCGAAAGGTTGAACGGATGCCAAGGCTTTTCTAAATCCAAAGTCTTTAAATAGTCCTTGAAAATGCCAAGGAGTTCTGGATTCGGGATGGTCAAGGTCGAACCGTCGCCTTGCGGAATCACCATCTTGCGGCGGATCAGCGTCTTTAAAGCTTCTTTTGAAGCGGGGAGCGGAGTCTTGGTCAGCCACGAGAATTCTTGCAGCAGCGCTTGTTCTTGCAACGGCTTGTCTTTGCCGAGGAACTTGCAGAACGAGGCTAAGCTTGCGAGCGGATTGCTCGTCTTCGCGGAGCGGATAGATTCGTTGATGCGGCGTGTCCGTGCCGAAATCGCCTTGATGACCGCCAGCAGCCAAACAGGCAGCGACTTGAGCTCGGATTCCATGCATTCGTCGTTGATGACCGTGATGATAGAATCGACTGTCGCTTGGAAAATATAGCGGACGGGTTCGCGTTCGAGGAGCGCTCCCACGCCCACGAGATTACCGGGAAGAATCCTGAAAACGACTTTGTTGTTCTCTTTCGGGTCCAAGGCGACAAGCTCACCCCTGTTCAAAAGGATGATTTTCTTGTCTTCGTCCTGTGGCGAAGAAACAACAAAACCCGCCTTCACGCAAACTTGCATGGGCGGGATGAAATCTTTTCGGGAATCCCCTGTAATCATGGGAATTGCCGCCTTCGAGGTCGGGCTAATTAAGCCTGACGTTCTTCGATACGTGCAGCCTTACCGCGGAGGTCGCGCATGTAGTAGATGCGAGCCTGGTGAACCTTGCCGGAACGTTCGACAACGATGGAGTCGATGCGCGGAGAGTTGACCGGGAAGATACGTTCGACAGCGACAGAGCCAGACATCTTGCGGACCGTGATGGACTTGCCAATGCCAGAGTTCTTCTGCTGAATAACGACGCCCTTGAACGGCTGGATACGTTCCTTGGTTCCTTCGATAACCTTGACGTTAACGGTAACGGTATCGCCAGCACGGAATGCCGGAAGGTCGGTCTTCAAATTTTCGTTTTGGATTGCTTCAATGTTCAGGGACATAATGTGTACCTCGTTATTATTTGTCGCCAAATGTAGTATTTATTTCAAGATTTTTAAAGATGTCGGGGCGTCTTTCTTTCGTTCTTTTTAACGATTCTTGGCGTCTCCACTCTGAAATGTTCTTGTGATGGCCCGAAAGCAGCACTTCGGGCACCTTTTTTCCTTCGAATTCTTCGGGACGGGTATAGACCGGCCAGCCCAAAACGCCTTGCGCGAAGGAGTCGGTTTCGCCGGATTCCTTGTG
>CAMZGI010000383.1 GCA_947306305.1 uncultured Fibrobacter sp. | reverse complement strand
TCCGCCTTGTCCATGTATTCGGCGGCTTTGAGCTTGCCTTGGTTGACGAGGCGCTTGGCGCGGACTTTTGCCATATCGTCGGTGGCGCCAACGGCGCTGAACAACGCTAAAATGACGAGTGTCGAAATGGTGTAGCCGTTCATCTGGCAAACGAGCAGCGATACAAATTCGACGACAATGACGAGGAGAAGACCGCCCATGATTGGAGGCGATTTAGTTTTGCCGTCTTTGTCGAAATCGCTAGTGGCGTCGAGCCTTTGCAAAAAGCGAATGTACTTGGGCATAAAGAATAGCACCAAGATGATGGAGAGCATGGCGGCAGTGCCCGCACGGAACAGACGACCGTCGAAAAGGTCGATGTGTGTTGTTTGATAAAGCCAATGACAGAGCATGATTGTTAGTGATTAGTGGTTAGTAATCAGTGGTTAGATAATTATACATTGCAAAAATAAAATATTGCTGTTTTGTTGGCATGGGACTTTAAAAAATTCTACATTATAGGCATGAGTGAAATGCATATCGAATGTCCACATTGCGGAACGAAATTTAAAGTCCAGATTGACGGTGATTTTTCGAACATGATGGTTTTCCCGTGTGCTCGGTGCCAGACTCCATTGATGTGTTATCATGGGGAGGTTTCGGAGCTTGACCGCGAAGAATTTTCAAAGTTGCGTGAAAGACTTTCGAAAGTGCTCGAAGTTGTGATTAAGCAAGACAGCACGGTAAGCGAAGTGGCCAACTCGCTGAAAAAGCTGGTCGATGTATCGAACTCTCGTGCGGCAGATCGTGAACAAGAAGAACATCAGGCGATTACGGATGATGTTTTGGATTCGCTGCGGAAAGATTTGGACGAGATGGACGTGGATGCGTTCTTGAAAAATTTGTAATCAGAGTATGGTAGAATTTTTCATCGCTGCGATTATTGTGGGATTTGTTCCGGGGCCAGACATTTTGTTTGTATTGGCTCAGAGTGCGACGTATGGCACTCGCCTCGGTTTTTGCATTATCCTTGGACTTTGCACTGGAATTGCTTTGCAAACATGTCTCTTGGTGGCTGGCGTTTCGGCTGTGATTGCGGCGAGTCCGTCGGCATTCTTTGTAATTCAATGCCTTGGAGCCGCTTACTTGCTCTATCTCGCGTACAAGAGCTTTCAAGTCCGCGCAGGAACGGTGTGTTTAGACGAGAGAACGGGCGAAGCCCTACAGACTAGAGACGAGAGAGGAGTGTGTCATCCTGAGCAGTCTCTTCCCTCTGCTAGAAAACTCTACATTCGCGGCATCATTATGAACATGACCAACCCCAAAGTTGTGCTGTTCTTGCTTTCGTTTATCCCGCCTGCGGTGCGTCTAGATCGCCCGATTCACCCGAGCTTGCAAATGGCGATTCTCGGAGCGGAATTTGTAATCGCGACGATGATGGTTTTTGGCTCTGTGGCACTCCTTGCGGGGGCTGTCAAAAAGTATTTGCTAAAATCGCCTAACGCAAACCGCAACCTCAACTGGTTTAGCGGTTGTGTTTTTGTGCTGCTTGCGATTGCTCTGTTTGCGGTTGACTAACTCTTATAATTGAATTATTAGAGTTGTTCCTGGATGAGAATCAGCAGCTTCTTGATTGTATCTTCAGGGGATTCTGTTGAATTGCCGCCTGCGGCACGAACGTGCCCGCCGCCGCCAAATACGCTTGCGATTTTATTGACATCGACGACGTAGTTGCTGCGTAAACTTATTTTGTACTCATTGTTGACCGGGTAGAGGAATACGGCTACTTCTGTGCCGCTGACTTCGCGCAATGTGTCGATGACGTTGCTAAGTTCGACGGGGGTTACGGAATAGCGAACCATGTCTTCGGGAGTGAGATAGCTGTAAACGACTTTCCCATCGAGTGCAAGCTTGCTATTCATCATGACGTATCCAGTGACGAGTGTCTGGATGTACGTTCTAGAGTAATAGGTCTCGTTGATGATTCTTGCGAAGTCGATGCCTTTGTCGAGCAGGTCTCCGATGACGACCATGGTCTTTTGCCCGGTGCAGCTGAACTTGAATGCACCCGTGTCGTGTACGATTCCCAAGTAAAGGCATTCGGCTGTGTCTCTGCTGATTTTTTGCGGATTCAGCAACAAGTAGAGAACTTCGCTTGCGGAGCTCGCTTTAGCATCGATAAAGTTGTTTGTACAAAGGTTCAGCGGATTGCTGATGTGATGGTCGATGTTGCATGTTTTGCGAGCTGACTTGAGGCAGCTTAAGCCGTTGGCGCCGATGCGTTCGAACGACGGTGTGTCCAGGAGAAACGCTAAATCGCAGGGCTCGGAACTGTCTTCGTAAATGCTGTTGATTTCGATGGAGCGAGAAAGAATTTTGTAGCTCTCGGGGAAACGTTCTAAGTAAATCTGCACTTTGATAGTGGGGTAGTTGTCGCAGATGTAATTATAAAGCCCGAGGGTAGAACCCACGCAGTCTCCGTCGGGGCGGACGTGTCCAAAAATTGCAACAGTTTTAGCTTCTCTAAGTAAATCATCTATCATCATGCTAGGGAATATAG
>CAMZGI010000382.1 GCA_947306305.1 uncultured Fibrobacter sp. | reverse complement strand
AAATACCTCCATTCGGACATCAAGACGCTCGAACGCCACGAACTCATTCGCGGGCTTCGCAGTGGCGAATTTGACGTGCTCGTGGGCATCAACCTCTTGCGCGAAGGCCTCGACCTCCCCGAAGTGAGCATGGTCGCGATTCTCGATGCCGACAAGGAAGGTTTCCTACGCAATTACAGGAGCCTTATCCAGACGATGGGACGCGCGAGCCGCAACGTGAACGGCACCGTCCTTTTATTCGCGGACAACATGACCGAAAGCCTGCAAAAGGCCATCGACGAAACAAACCGCCGCCGTAACCTCCAGGAAGAATTCAACAAGGAACACGGTATCACCCCGAAGTCCGTCACCCGCAAGATCGAAGAAGATTTGAGGATCATCGACCCGCTGGGAGACTTAGACGAAAGACGAGAGACGAGAGACGAGAGTGACGACGAAGAATACCTAGTAACTAGTAACTCCGAACTTGGAACTAACCTAGGTATCCGCCCGATGGAACCGCTGCAACCGTCCCGGTTTAGACGCGAGAACGCTCGCAAGCGAGCTACAGACGAAAGACGAGAGAGTAATGCAAAAACTCGGCCCTTCGGCAAGGCTCAGGGACCTGATCCCTCACCACTCACCGCTCAAGGCTCACAGCCCACGGCTCCAAACTCCAAGCTTGCCGCACTAGAAAAGCAAATGAAAGAGGCTGCCGCCCGTCTCGACTTCGAGGAAGCGGCTCGAATCCGCGATATTATACGCTCCATGAAGGTGTAAAACGTGGACTTTTGGTAACAAACATATAATGTATATTTTCGTTTACAGTGACGAAGGTCAATTCGCACAAACAAAAATGGGCTAGCCACCCCCATCAGCGAAAAACTTTGTATTTTTAGAAAAAACATTAAAAATATTAGTGCTTTTTTTCCACAATTTGTTTATTTTCATTAAAAGACTACAAAAAAAGGTAATAAAATGATTTCAAAGTTCACAAAACCCCTTCTTTTCAGTTCAGTTCTTGCATTGGGCGCATTGGGCTTTGTCGCCTGCAGTGAAGATAATGGCACCAACGTTACCAAACCCTCCTCTGGCACGTCTTCGTCTTCATTTGTCCCTATGTCTATGCCTGAGGATACTGAATTCTCTCCGATTGTTTTCACCGATCTTGGAATTAGCTCCGAAAACTTGACCCGCATCAAGTTCAAAGGTTCTGTATCCATTGACTTGCTCGACACCGAATCCGTCGAAGATGTCGATGCAATTCGCTTCACGAACGTTCAATTCCAAATTATCAACGTAAATAAAACAAGCTCTGGCAATGTCACCATCACCAACCCCGTTGACTATGGTTCCGTCTCTACGATTAACTTCGCCGAAATGGATATCCAGACCAAGCTCGACGACGGCTATACCGAATGCGGCAACTTCTACTTCATCGTATCGGTAACCGCAGATGACGGCTATTATACTTCTACTTCTTCTGACACGATTCCTTTCGTTCGCCCAGAAGAAAAGTGCAAGGCTCCTGAAAGCTCTTCTTCTAGCGTCGCTTCCATTCCGGGCGCTCCGCTCGACACATTCTCTGTCGTAATCAGCACCAAGTCCGACAAGTGCCTTGACCTTGACAATAAGTTGCCGACCACCCAAACCAACGAAGGCATTTGCTTTACCAGATCCGCTGGCAACACCATCCAGCTCTCTAGCGGTAAAGGACTCAAATTCGCCACGTTCGACAACTTGAACGACGGTTCCGACTTTGAAGCAAGACAAAACGACTTTGGTAAAGAATGGCTGCCCGACAATCCGACAACAGACAGCTTCCTTTACACCGAAGCCAACTTGAAGGATACCTATAACGACTTCCTCAGCATCGACGACATGTTCTTCGTGGCTATCGCCCCGACGTACGTTCCGAACTCTGGATCTGCAGTAGGCTTCTACGCCTTCATCGTGACGCAGTTCTCTACGCCAGATGCTAACGGCGACATCAACTTCACGTTGCTCGTTTACAAAGCAAAATAAAACCTTTCAAAAAGGAATTGCTATTTAAATAGACCTCCCAAGCGGGGGTCTTTTTTTTCTATCTTTGCACCCGTAACATTTTAATGGAGTAAATCATGCTCAAGAAACTTTCCAACTTCCCCGGTATCAAGGGACCCGTCGTCACCATCGTGATGGACGGTTTTGGCATCACTGACAAGGTCGAAGGCAACGCCATCAAGGCAGCCCGCACCCCGACCCTCGACAACCTCTTCAAGATGTACCCGAACGTGCTCTTGAAGGCTCACGGTCGCGCAGTCGGTATGCCCACCAACGAAGACATGGGCAACTCCGAAGTCGGCCACAACGCCATCGGCGCAGGCCAGGTTTACAACCAGGGCGCAGCCCTCGTGCAGGACTCTATCGTTTCTGGCGAAATTTTTGAACGCGACGCTTGGAAAGAAATCGCTGGCAACGCCCGCGAAAAGAACACCGTTCTCCACTTCATCGGCCTCTTCAGCGACGGTAACGTTCACTCCAACATTTCTCACCTCAAGGCCATGGTCGCCCAGGCCAAGAAGGAAGGCC
>CAMZGI010000381.1 GCA_947306305.1 uncultured Fibrobacter sp. | reverse complement strand
CGCGAAGCGCTATATTCTCCACAGCGCCCGGTTCTTGCGTTCATCGACCAGCTTGCTTATTTCTGCAATCAAGCCCGCATTGGCAAGCAAGTCTTCGACACTGCACGGAGTGCGGTAAGTCCAGTTCTTCCCGCCAACGGTTCCCGGAATATTGACGCGTTCTTCCTTCGGATCGCAATCAGAGAGCGAAGCCGAAAGCGCAAAGTAGTCCTGAATCGACGGAATGCAGAAGAGGCTGTTCGCCGAGAACACATGCGCGAGAATGTCACGCACCACAGGCGGCGTAAGCTTTTCGGGAGCCACGCCCGGCAACTGGGCATGCGACCAGTAGAACGACTTGTCAAAATCTGGTTCTTCCCAAAGACCGCGGAGCGTCGAAGTATCGTGGCAGCTCGTCGTGCAAACAGACATGCGCGGGTAATCTTCCATGCTGTAATACGGAGAATACGGCGTATTCCAATCGCGAGCCCAGCGTTCAATGCGAAGCGACATGATGTTGAGCTTTTTAAGCACAGACGGGACGCACGGCGGCACGGCACCAAGGTCTTCGGCACACACAAGCATATCCGTCTCGTTCGCGAGCACGGACAAAAGCTTCATTGCATTTTGTTCCCAGAGAGCATTTTGAGCCTGCTCGTTCTGACCAATCAATTCGTGAAGCTTCTGCTGTTCGTTCTGCGGAAGCGTAAAGAGCACCGGCTGGTTGTACCAATACCAATACGGGTAGAACGTATTTTCGTCGCCCGTCGGGATAAACACGCGGTTCCAATAAACATGAAGCAAGGAATCCTTGACCTCTTGCGTTTCGTCCAAAGCGAGAATCGCCTTTTCAGACAAAAGCTCAGGCTTGATAACAAAGCGGTCGAATTTTCCCGGCAAATTTTCAAAGTACAACGATATAAGCCTATCCGTTTCATTGCCGAGGAATTCACGCAGCTGATCCACCCCGTAATTCGGACGGCGCAGATATTCCAGCGTTTCACGGTAGAATCCCGCATTGCGCAGCACTTCCCACGTGAGTGGAATAGACGGCTGGAAACGGCCCAAAATGCCAGTCGATTCCTGTTCAGGAATAGCCCAAATGCGGAAGAATCCAAGCACATGGTCAATGCGGTAAGCATGGTAGAACTTGCTAGCCTGAGCCAAGCGACGGCGCCACCATCCAAAATCGTCCGCTTCAAGCACATCCCAACGGTAAGTCGGGAATCCCCAGTTTTGTCCGCCATAGCTGAACATGTCAGGAGGAGCGCCCGCACGGTCGGCAAGCGAGAAATACTTGCGGTCAAACCACACGTCGGCACTATCTTCGTTGATGAGGATAGGCACGTCGCCCTTCAAGCGCAGTCCCAAATTCGAGACCTCGTTCACGGCGGCTGTAAACTGACCCTCGGCGGTGTACTGCATCCAAGCCTGGAACAGCACGTCCCTGTAATTTTTCATCCAAAGCTTATCGACATCGGCTGCGGAGGGGTTCTGGAACTTTTTCCAGTCCTTCCAGCTCGCTTCGCCATTTTGAGCTTTCAACGTGCAATAAACGCAGTAAGACTTGACCCATGTATTTTTTTCGACCCAAGAAAGGAGACGCTTGGACGTTTTGAGCGTTTCGTAACAGGAATCGTAAATTTTGCGGAGAATCGCGCGTTTCCATGTAGAAATACGGTAATAATCCACACGCTCGACATCTGCAAACTGGGCGCGGGCATTTTCAATTTCGTTTTCGAACTTAGAAGCGCCTTCGACAGACTGGACATTAATAAATACAGGGTTCAACGCAAAAGCGCTGCGGGCGCTGTAAGGGCTCGACTCGGAGCCGGTATCGTTTACAGGCAAAAGCTGAATGATATTGAATCCGCAGAACTTGGACCACTGGGCGAAAGGAATCAAATCCAAGAATTCGCCAATGCCGATGCTATGCTTGCTGTGAAGACTAAAGAGTGGGACGGCTACGCCGGTTTGGAAGGAAGTTAAATCACCATATCGCATGGTTTAAATATAACTCTATTTTTGTAAATGTATTCTTTCAATTTTAGGGTAAATAAAAAAGGCCCGGAAAATCCGAGACCAATTATATCCTTTGTTTTGCCAAAAGTTAAGCGCGCTTGGCGTATTTCTTAAAGCTTTTGATCAAGAGGGCGGCGATAATGCAATACATTTGTACTCCTTAGTTTTTGACGCGGCCAAAATTAACAAATTTTTACTAACGCGTCAACCGATTTTAGTATATATTTTGCGAAATTTTTGGCAAATCGTCCATAGGAACCCAGCAGCAGCCCCTTTAAACGCAAAAGCCACGGAAAAAATCCGTGGCATCGTAATCAAAGAGAGAGATAAAAAATCTTTTTATTAAGCGTTCTTGATGTGCTTTTTGAAGCTTTTGATCAAGAGGGCAGCGATAATGCAGTACATTTGGACTCCTTGTTTTTGACGCGGGCCAATGATAACAATTTTTTACTAACGTTTCAAGGGTAAAAAATATAAATTTCGGTTTTTTCAAATTGCAAATTTAACAAGTCATTCATGCGGGAGGGGCCCCAGCTCGGAGTTGACGCCTACGGCGTC
>CAMZGI010000380.1 GCA_947306305.1 uncultured Fibrobacter sp. | reverse complement strand
TAGTATCTAGTAACTGCGGCTCTGCCGCCTCCGTCGCCTCACTCCTCTAATTACTATATTGCACATCTGTATATCGACTAGAGGTTCTAGATGGCAAATATTGTAGATGGTAGTGTTTTAGATAATGAGTTGAATCCAGAACAGGCGGCTGCCGCAAAGAAGATTAACGGCCCGATGCTGATTCTTGCCGGTGCAGGTTCTGGAAAGACGCGTTGCATTACATACAAGATTGCCCATATTGTTTCGCACCACAAAGTGGAATCCAACCGCGTTTTGGCGGTGACGTTTACGAACAAAGCAGCTCGCGAAATGAAGGAACGTATCCAGAAACTTTTGGATAGCCGTTTGTCATTTATGTGGATGGGGACATTCCACTCCGTTTGCTTAAAGCTTTTGAAACTCTGCTTGGCAAAGGATTTTGTCATCAAGGAACTTGGCGGCAAGTGGTTCGATGCGAATTTTTCGATTTACGATGACGACGACCAGAAGCGAATCCTCAAGGAAATCTTGAAGGACGACTTGGGTGACGATTACGATGCAGCAGAACTGAAAAAGGTTCATGGTGCGATTTCTCGTTACAAGAATACGATTATCTACAAGGGCGACAAGGCTGTATTGCAGACTCCGGACATTGCAGCTTTAAATGCTGAATTTGGGGATCAGGAACGCAATGCTCGTTATTACGCCGCCTACCAGAAAAAGTTGTCAGAATCGAACGCCATGGACTTCGACGACTTGCTTTTCAATACGGTCAAGATGTTGCAGATGGTGCCGGAACTTGTTCGCCAGTTGAGAAGCCAGTTCCAATATGTCGTGGTCGATGAATACCAGGATACGAACGATGTGCAGTACGAACTTTTGAAGTTGCTCATCAATCCCGAAACCAAGAATGTAACGGTGGTGGGCGATGATGACCAGAGTATTTACGGCTGGCGTGGCGCGAACATCAAGATTATCCGCAACTTCCACCGCGATTTTGCTCCGGTGACGATTGTCAAGCTCGAACGAAACTACCGCTCGACGGCGAATATCGTGAAGGGAGCCGGTTCCGTGATCGCCCATAACGTTCGTCCGCAAGAAATGCAGAAGAATGTTTATTCCAAGGAAGAAGCGGGTGAACTCATTCACGTGCGTTATTTTGAAGATGACCGTTCTGAAGCCTCGAACATCGCAAAGGCGATTGCACAAGCAGGGCCTGATTTTTATGCGAAAACAGCCGTTTTCTACCGCACGAATGCACAGTCCCGTTTGCTCGAAAAGGCTCTGAACGACTTGAGAATCCCGTCGGTGATTTTTGGCGGAACAAGGTTCTGGGACCGCAAGGAAATCAAGGATATTTTGGCCTACTTGCGCGTGCTCGCCAACGAAAAAGACGATGCTGCATACTTGCGCGTGATTAACACGCCGCCGCGTGCTATCGGCAAGACGACTGTCGAAGGCGTGCTCGCCAAGGTAAAAGCGGGCGAGGGTTCGCTGTGGGATAACCTCTTGGCTGAAGCGAACGGCACGAGTCGCGGCGCTCCAAAGCTTAAAGGCTTTACCGACCTTGTGATCCGCTGGAAAAACATGATGAATTCTGGCGAGACTCCGCTTCCGATTCTCGCTGAAACGATTATCAACGAAACGGGCTATAAGGACTTTTTGCGCAAAGAAGACGAAACTACTGCCGACGAACGCATTGCGAACTTGGACGAAATGATCAACGCTATCCGCGAATTTGACGAAGACCATCCGGGTGCAACGCTCGATGCGTTCTTGCAGGACATTTCGCTTTTGACGGATGGCGACAAGAAGGTCGATACGTCGAAGGGCCTTGTGACGCTCATGACAATCCACATGGCTAAGGGCCTCGAATTCAATACGGTTCACCTTGCCGGTTGCGATGACGAAATCTTCCCGCTGGTGCGCGGTTCTGCAATGCTTTCGATGGCTGAAATTAACGAGCAGATGGAAGAAGAACGCCGCTTGTTCTATGTGGGCTGCACCCGTGCCGAAAAGAAACTTTATCTGTACCATGCCGAACGAAGGTTCTTCCAAGGTAACATCCGTCCGTTTGCCCCGTCCAGATTCCTTAGGGAGTTGGATCCGTCGGTTGTTGACTTCACGCCATGTTTGAACTCGCGTCCGCCTGTTCCTAGCTTTGTCGGGAATACTCGCTCCAGTTCGTCGTACGGTTCTTCGAATTATGGCTCTTACGGTAACTCGCGTTCGTCTGGCGGCTCTTATGGTGGAAATGGGTATGGTAACGGATTTGGCGGCTCGCGTAGCTTTGGCTCGCGTCCGGCGGCGGTGCCTGCATCCATTAAAAAGAACGACAAGCATATCGTTTACCGCAACCCGATTAAGGTAACGCCAAAACCTGCGGCTCCGAGCGGTCCGCGTCTCGATTATGACGGATTCAGCCAAGAAGCAAATCAAAATCCGTACCAGCCTGGGGTTCGCGTTCGCCACACCAAGTACGGTACGGGCGTGATTTTCAAGGCTTACGGCAGCGGCGACAACGCTCGCGTCGATGTCCGCTTTGACCGCGACAATATGAACAGGACGATTATCCTCAAGTACGCCGCGCTGGAAATAATTGG
>CAMZGI010000379.1 GCA_947306305.1 uncultured Fibrobacter sp. | reverse complement strand
TATGACGATGTCGGCAAAGCCGATGCCAGCCACAATTTCCCAATATGCGGCAAGGGAGAATCCGCCAAGGCGACTATTCCCGCAGGCAAAAAACAAGCTACAGGAATCAACATCAAACCTTTGACAGACGGTCTTGTCGAAAACGAAGAAAAGCTCTGGCTCACAATTACAAACCTCCAAGGAGCAGAACTTTCACAAGATTACGAACAAAACTACGGCTTCCCTCTTTACATCGTCAATACAACGGAACCAAACGAAGCCCCGACAAAACCGGCTCTGGCCACGGAATATTTCGTTGACGAAAATTCCAAGGCGGGAACAGTTGTCGGCACATTTGAAGTCTTCGACGACGACAAGATTTCGGGCTCTTTCGAAACTTTGACTTACACATTGACCGGGTCGGATATTTTTGAAGTCAAGGAAGTCGGCAACAAAAACGGAACAAGAACTGTTTCCATTGATGTCAAGGATGCTTCTTTGCTCGATTACGAAGCCCTTTATAATGCATCCACTAAAAACGCGACATATCCTGTAACCATCACAATCAAGGATGAAGCAGGCAACACGACAACGGCTGCAACATCCATTACAATTCGCGATGTCAATGAAGCCCCGCATGCCACTGGCGGAACATTCACGTTGAAAGAAAACTCACCCATTGGAAGCCCCGTTTGCGTGCAGTACGACAAGAATGGCAATTGCAAGTCCGCAAGCATACAAGCCTCCGATCCAGATATTTACAGCACAGCATTTAGCACTTTGACATACAAGAGATCTGCCAACAACACTGGAGACATGGCTAACGATGCCATAAACTTCACCATCGACCAGAACGGTCAATTGTTCTCTAATGCAGATTTCGACTACGAAACAGACAAACGTACTTACACATTCCTCGTAGCCGTTTACGATGGCACAAATTCCACAGATGTCAAAGTCACCGTAAATATCGAAGATGTTGAAGAGCTACTAGTTGTTGTAAACGCAGACGGAGAAACCGTTATTAACGGCAACGCCGCTACAGGCACAACCATCTGCGACGCCACACAAAACAATGACGAAAGCACGCAGGCTCAACTTAATGAAATAACAAACGATATTACATACACCATGAGCGAAGGCTCAACGGAAAGCACCGCAGAGCTTTTCGATGTCAACGCCCAATCCGGCAACATCGCAGCCAAAACAGATCTCGTTTTCGAAGCATTATACCCAAATAACGAATTTACAATCGTAGTCAACGCTTCTGGAACAAACGCAAACGACGAGCCCGTTTCTACCAACATCACCAAAAAAGTCATCGTCGCCGATGTCAATGAAAAGCCTATAATTAAAAATGACGAGCCTATCGCAATTTCCGAAACGGCCTTCAGCAACGGTGGAGTTATCGGCAAAATCGAAGCCATTGACCCAGACAGTTGCTCATTCAATCCCGCATACGCCTGCAAAAACGGAACGCATCCACTGGGCTTCAATAAACTGCACTATGAAATTGATGAAATCCTCGAAGTTGACGGAAGCACATATTTCCCGTTTGAAATCGACCCCAATACAGGTGAAATCCGCATCAAACAAGAACCGCAATTTGTCAAGCGGAATGGGACTAACGCAATCAAAAAAGCTAAAGGATATAGCGGCCTTAAGCAAGGGACCTATGAGTTTATCGTTAAAGTAACGGATAGTTCAGAGGATCCATTATCCGTGAAAAAGAAAATCGTCATCGAAATCAAACCGCTTATCACGTGTAAAACGATTAACGGAATCAACACGGCTATTCTCGATGGTGAATACAAAATAAATTCAGAAACCAACATCCAAGAAACTTATGTAGATTCCGTCGTATTCGAACGCACTTGGACTCCAGACGCGTACTCCACGCTTACGCTACCGTTCTCTATCAATGTCGATAACATCGAAGGAATTGCATCGCTCCTCAAGTTCAACGGCCTCGGGCAAAAGGACGAAAACGGACAAGTGATATGGTACGTGAGCATGGCAAAACTTTGGGAAACAGGGAACGACGGAGTAACGATTGAAGCTTACAAGCCATACATGATTTTGATGGAATCCGAAAAAATGATTATCCATTCCCAGCAAACCATCAAAATTGAAGAACCTGCAAACGCAAAAACCATCGAAGAAATTGACGGATGGCAATTCAAAGGAACGCTCACATACAAACAATGGACCGACGAAGATCCAGAATTAGGACTCGCCTATGGATTCGCCGCCGAAGCCAAAGACGACATATCAATAGGACAGTTCGTGAAAGCAGGTGTCGGAGCGTGGATATCTCCGTTCCGCGCTTACCTTCTCAACAAATCGTCTGCAAACAAAATCAAGTCCAACTATACAGGCGCTAAGGTTTCGACGATGAAACTCCCGGATGTAATCGACATCGTCATTGACGACGAAGCCGAAGAAAAGACAACCGTCATCGGAAAATTCAACACCCGTACAGGCGAAATTCACATGAACACGGCAAAGCAGACCTACGATTTGAAAGGACGCAATGTCGGCAACAAAGCGAACAAAGCAAGGGGCGCATATTACGGGAAGAAGGTGGTCAAGTAAAACAACTCGCTA
>CAMZGI010000378.1 GCA_947306305.1 uncultured Fibrobacter sp. | reverse complement strand
CCTATTGTCGCGATGCTCGCCTTTTATTATATTACAGGTATGGCTCGAAAATTTCCTATAGGCATACAGACTTTTGCGAAACTACGCGAAGAAAAAGCAATTTACGTTGACAAGACTGACTTGATTTACAAGTTGGCTCACGATGGTAGCGTCTATTTCTTGTCGCGTCCCCGCAGGTTCGGCAAATCCTTGCTTATAGATACGATAGCCGAATATTTTTCGGGAAATAGGGAATTGTTTACGGGGCTGGCTATAGACAAGCTGGAATCGGAATGGAAAAAACATCCGGTGCTAAAATTTGATTTTAGCAGGAGCAAGTATACCGATAAAACAGTGCTGCTTAAGCAGATTAGTTCTATGCTTGAGGGGTACGAAGCTATTTATGGGAAAAGTAATGACGAAACCCAGCCAAGCATTCGTCTGCAAAATTTGATTCTCAACGCAGAAAAAAAGACCGGCCAAAAGGTGGTATTCCTCGTGGACGAATACGACGCTCCGCTGCTGGACACGCTCGTCGATAAAGAATCCTTTGAACAGATGCGTCAGACGCTCCGCGACTTTTACAGCCCGCTCAAGGCAAACGATGCCCACATCAAGTTCATATTTATTTCGGGCATCACCAAGTTCAGCCAGCTTAGCATATTCAGCGAACTGAACAATCTGAATATAATTTCTATGACGGATGCATACGCATCAATCTGCGGTATTACAGAAGATGAAATGAAAACGCAGATGAGGCCTGAAATCGAGGAATTTGCGAATTTTCTCGGAAAGAACTTTGAACAAGTTTGTTCCGCCCTTAAACGCAAATACGACGGATATCATTTTTCTGAAAATGCTCCCGACATATACAATCCGTTCAGCTTGATGAAGGCCCTTTCAGAAAAAAAAATGAAAGATTATTGGTTCGAGACGGGAACTCCGACGTTCCTTGCAAAGCAAATAAAGAAATACAACATCGAGCCGGAAGCTATCGACGAAGGATTCGACGCAACCGAAAGCGTTTTCAATATTCCAACCGAAAACGCGGTGACGCCTATTGCGGTACTCTACCAAAGCGGGTATTTGACAATCAAAGGATTCCGTCCGCGTGGTCGTGTTTACAAACTGGCTATTCCGAACGAAGAAGTCCGCGAAGGGCTGCTCAAGTGTCTGCTACCGTTTTATGCAGCAGGGAACGAACAGAAAAACGACACTTTTTTGCTTCGGTTTACAGACGCAATATATCAAGATGATATCGAAAACGCGATGGTTTTGCTCCGAGCATTTTTCAGCAGCATTCCTTACGATGCGGAACATCAAGACGAAAACCACTACAAAACTATTTTCTACTTGATTTTTAAGCTCTCGCTCCCATTTGTGACAAATACCGAAGTTCGCAGTGCCGCTGGCCGTGCTGATGCAGTTGTCGAGACCGACGACGCAGTTTACTTGTTTGAGTTCAAGCTAGACGGATCCGCCGATGAAGCGTTAAAGCAAATTGACGATAAGGGCTACTTGATTCAATACGAGGCGAGCCTTGCCGAAGATGGTACGCCGAAAAAGCTTGTCAAGATTGGCGCTAACTTTGATAAAGAAAAGCGTACGCTCGGCGAATGGAAAATGGTTGAGTGCGAGTCTTAGTCGCTAAATTTTGCTGAAAGAAACGCCCCGGACTTTTTTCAAGTGCCGGGGCGTTTTAAGTTCTCGTCTGTGTGCGGAATAAATTTGTTTACAGCTTACGCTTGGAAGTTTTTTCCGAGAATTGCGGAGACGTTCTTGAGGATGCCTTCGGCAACGTCCGGCTTGTTCATCGAATATACGTGCACGTTCGTAATGCCGTTCGCGTAAAGGTCGATGATTTGGTCGCTTGCGTAGATGATGCCGGCTTGCTTCATGGCTTCGGGATCGCTGCCGAATTTGTCGACGAGCGACTTGAATCGTTGTGGCATGAATGAACCCGAGAGCTTGATGGCGCGTTCGACTTGGTTCGCGTTTGTGATGGGCATGATGCCGGGGAGCACTGGGCAGGTTACGCCTGCATCGCGGAGTTTGTAGAGGAAGCTAAAGAACAAATTGTTGTCGAAGATCATTTGCGTGGTGAGGAAGTCTGCTCCTGCTTCGACTTTTTCTTTGAGGTGCTTGATGTCTTCGGCTTGGTTCGGGCTTTCGGGGTGCTTTTCGGGGTAGCAGGCTGCGCCAATGCAAAAGTCGTTATCGACGGACTTGATTTCGCGAATGAGTTCTACGGCGTGGTGGTAGTCGCAGTCGCCGCGTCCGTTCGCGATGAGTTCTGGCGTGAGGTCGCCGCGGAGGGCCATGATATTCTTGATGCCTGCAGCCTTCATTTCTTCGATGCGCTGGTGGACGGTTTCTTTGCTGCTAGAAACGCAGGTGAGGTGGGCGAGCATCGGGATGCCGAAGTTGTACTTGAGGTTCTTGGCGATTTCAAGCGTGTACTGGCTGACTCCGCCGCCTGCGCCGTAGGTGACGCTCATGAAAGCAGGCTTGAGTTTTGCAATAGTTTCGGTGGCTGTTTTGACGCTTTCGAAGCTTGTCTCTTTTTTGGGAGGGAACACTTCGAACGAAAGGCTCATCTTGTCTTGCTT
>CAMZGI010000377.1 GCA_947306305.1 uncultured Fibrobacter sp. | reverse complement strand
GACATTTCTAAAGCAAGATACGCCTGGCGAATACGAAAACTCCAAAATGAGTTTTTCTTTCCTCCGGCCATCTCGTTGGGGATGACGGCTCCCCAATCCCTCGACCGGACAAATCTGGCGATTTTCCGTTTTAGCTCCTATTTCTTTTTCGCAGCGGCAGCGAGTTGCCGGATTTTTGTTAGCGTTTAGAAGGGCGTAATTCGAGGAAGACGGGAAATCATATTCCCTCGTCAATACCGCGTCCTGAAAACCGCATGATGCCTGCATTTTTCATGCCCTAAAAGCTAACAGCCGAAGCGGCACCGGACTGGGAAAGTGGAATAATAGAAATCCTAAATCGCGGGGAACGAGAAATCGTATTACCCCATCAAAAGTGCGCCTCGGAACCCGCATGATTGCTGGACTTTTGCAGCTCTATTTTTCCACTCCGCAGCCCTTGCCTTTTGAAAATGTCACGCTCTAAAGGCCGGAAAACCGGGGTGCAGGTCAAATCGTATTAACCTGTCAGAATCGTGCAATAGAAACCTACATGATCGCTGCATTTTTTCATGCCTAAAGCGTGACACCTGATCTACAATTCCTGTTCGTCCCTTTTGCGCTCCTGCCCGATCTCCGGCTCTTGCAGCCGGAGCATTTTTTCAATATTGGCTTTGACGGTCTGCAGCTCCTTTTCGCGCTTTTGGCTCTCACGGTATTCGGTGTATCCGGCGTTTTTCGCCGAAGTCAGATCTTCGATCTCATCCTGGATTCGCTTGACGGTAGGAATCATCTTGACCTCGTTTTCTTTGAAATACCGCATGGCCGCGTCGTAAAGCATGAGCGCCGGACGGTTCTCTTCGTAAAACTTTTCCTGCTTTTTCTTCGGCAGCTTCAGATACTCCGTGTGCAGATCTTTCGCGTCGCGGGCGTTCAGGACATGCCGCTGCAATTCCTTTTTCGCATTCAGTTCCGCCTCGATCTTTTTCAGATCGGTGCGGGCTGTATTTGTGTTCTCATGCGATTCCTCTAATGCGGCGTCGAGTGCGTCCAGATCGGTAAGCCCGTTTTCCTGTAAATATAAAAGTGTCTTCGCCATCGTTTTCAGATTGAAGACCGTGCCCCAATGGATGTAGCCCTCGCCCTTTCCTTCGGCGCGTTTGGCTTCGAGATCAATCAGCTTTTCGATCTCCGGTTTTGCTGCGGGCGTGACAAAAGTGTCCGGCCTCTGAGTGACAGAAGGAATGATCTGTTTTGCATTTTGCTCCAACGCGGCGAGGATCGCTTCTTTGGAAAAGTCATCTCCCAGCTTGCGCGATGTGATCGGCTTCGAGCGCTCCGGCGTCAGATAGCTGAAACGACCGCGGCTCTCTTTGACCGCAATGCCGTAATCCTCCAAAAGATAATCGAAAAAGTCTTCCAACGATTTGGATTTTTGGAGCGCGGCGCGGATCTGCTGACGCAGGATTTGCTTGTCCGTTTCAAACTTCGTCTGCTTCGGTTCTTCACCGTTTGCGATCAGCTCGGCGTTTTCTTCGTCGAGTTTTTTCTGTCCCTGCTTCTGCGCCCAGTACTCGCGTTCAGTAATTCTGTTATTGCTGCCGTTGAGCAGATCGATCTGATACAGCCCCTCGCGCTGACACATTTCCATCACTTCCGCGCGGAAATAACGGAGAGCTGCGGATGTACATCGGTGCTTCATGCCGGGCAGCATATCGCAGTCTTTATCCATGTACGGCATTCGCGGCACGCGCTCGATGCGCAGACTGTTGATGACGATATGCACATGAATGTTGCCGCTTTTGTTGTGACCGTCCGGGTGAGTCGCGACCAAAGCCTGATGGCCGGGGAAATGCTTTTTGCAAAATTCCAAGCCCAGCTCATGCGCGCGATCCATCGTCAGGCCGTTGTCTTCCGCGTCGCGGGGATCAAAACTGATGATGTAATGATGCGTCTTGACATCGCCGCGGGAGAGATTTTTGTTATAGGCGAGGTTCGTTTTCATGCAGGCAATGGCAAAATCCTCATCGCCGCAGAGCACGGTGTCGATGCGATAATCCTCGCGCGGAATGAGATGACCGTACTCATCAAGAACCGGTTTGTTGCTGCTCTCGTCGTGCTGAAAGATCAAGTAACGCTCGGCGGCCCCGAGGTCCGAGTTTTTCGAGCTCAAATGTTTGATCGTTGCCAATGGCGCTTCCCACCTCCTGCAGGATTTCATATTTCCATTCCGCCAGATCGCCGAGCGCGCGGCGGATTTCTGATTCAATAGATTGATCGGGAAAACCGGAATTAAGTGCGCGGGCGATCTGATTGAGATTGTTGCCGATGCGTTTTCCTTCGGTGATCAGCTCGTCGATTTTGGAAAGCAACTCTTTGTTCACCGGCGAGAATTTGATTACGGGATTGATGACGAGCTTATCCAAAGATGTACGGATCATTTCCGATTGATTCATCCCATAGGCCTTGCATTTCAACAGGAAGAACTTATATTCTTCATCGTCCAGGCGCGTTTTGATGACATGACTGCGCTTGGGCGTGTCGTATGTTCCCCGCATTTTTTGAACACCTCCGTGTGAGAAAAAATGATCGTTTCTTTCGTTCTGCTGGGTT
>CAMZGI010000376.1 GCA_947306305.1 uncultured Fibrobacter sp. | reverse complement strand
GGCACGGTGTCCATCTGCGTCTTCACAAGGCTTGCCGCCTCGTCAATCAAGTCAATGGCTTTATCCGGGAGGAATCGGTCACTGATGTAACGGTTCGAAAGTTTCACCGCAGCTACAAGCGCGTTATCATGCAGACGCACGCCATGGTGCGCATCAAAGCCATCCTTAATGCCACGTAAAATCGAAATCGCTTCGTCTTCACTCGGTTCATTTACCTGCACCGGCTGGAAACGGCGTTCCAAAGCGGAATCCTTTTCGATGTACTTGCGGTATTCCTGAGTCGTCGTCGCACCAATGCAATGCAGTTCGCCACGAGCGAGCTTCGGCTTCAGCATGTTGCCCAAGTCCATCGAGCCTTCGGTCTTGCCCGCGCCCACAATGTTGTGGAGTTCGTCAATAAACATAAGCGTGTTGCCATCTTCTTCGATAGCGTCAATCACGCTCTTGAGCCTTTCTTCAAAGTCGCCACGGTATTTTGCACCCGCCATCAAGGCAGACAAATCCAGCGCAAAGACCTTCTTGCCCTTCAACGCATCCGGCACGTCGCCGCGGTAAATACGTTCGGCAAGGCCTTCGACAATAGCCGTCTTACCCACGCCCGGTTCACCGACCAAGCACGGATTATTCTTTGTCTTGCGGCTCAAAATCAAAATCACACGACGGATTTCTTCTTCACGGCCAATCACCGGCGAGAGCTTTCCGTCCGCCGCCATTTCCACAAGTTCACGGCCATAAAGCTTCAGCGGAGACTGTTCCTCGGCATTCGCAGCACCCGCAAACGGATCCGATAGCCACGTTTCCACCACTTCGGTAGAGCCAAGCGCATCGGCAAACACCTTCGAAAGCGCACGGTCGCCCGAGAACTTCATCAACGCTACAAGCAAATCGCCCGGAGTCACCATACGGCTCACCTGACGCGCCGCCTGCACAGCCGCACGCAAAATGCGGTTCAAGTCGGTATCCGGTTCAACGTCCGGATTCACGCCTTCCATACGTGGAATTTTTTGAACAAACGGTTCCAAACGACCACGCAAATCCGTAGTCTTTACACCCTTGGACTTATAGAGTTTTTTCAAAGTGGCATCAGGAGCTTCGACAAGCCCCACCGCCAAATGCGCCGCCCCAAGATACGAATGGGAACAGCGGTCGCGCAAACTCTGCGCTTTAGCCAAGACCTTTTCTGCATCGTTAGTAAAATCGGACATATTTTTTTCCTCTTCTTTTTTTTCGCCCTACACTATGCAAACCGCGTGCCAAAAAATCGGGATTGCCCCCAAAGCCCCAAATTCTGCAAAAAAAGAAATTTCAGCTAACCCCTCTTTTCAAAAATAAGCAAATTCAGTTTCAAAAGGAAAGCCCCTCAGCCTTTTTTTGAAACACAATTAATCACTAACCTCTAAGCTCAGCCAACTAAGCTCTAAGTTCTAGTAACTAGTAACTAACTACTTCTTTCGTCTAATCCCTCCCCCACTTTTATATATTTACACACGTTGTAAAGAAATCAAGAGGTTTTCATGTTAACACCAGAAGATATCAAAGCAAAAAAATCCAAGCACGAAATGATTTCCATGATCACCGCCTACGACTTCGCTTTCGCAAACATTGCAGAAGCCGCCGGAATTGACCAGATTCTCGTAGGCGATAGCCTTGCAAACACAATGCTCGGTTACAAGAGCACGCGTGAAATCGGCATGACCGAAATGCTCATCTTCACAGCAGCCGTCTGCCGTGGCGCCCCAAACACTCACGTAGTCGCCGACATGCCCTACTTGAGCGACAAAGATCCGCAAACCGCTTACGACAACGCCCGCCGCTTTTTAGATGTAGGCTGTTCCAGCATCAAGCTCGAAGGAACGCCCGAAGGCGTTCTCGAGTTCTTGCACGAAAAAGGAATTCCCGTCTGCGGGCATCTTGGACTTTTACCGCAGACCGCAGAAAACTTCAAGCAGAAAGGCCGCACCGAAGAAGAAGCTCGCGCCATTGAAGAAGCGGCCAAGTTTGTAGAAGGACTTTGCTTCGAAACCGTTCTCGAGCACATTCCCGAAGAACTCGGCAAAAAAATCACCGACGAAATCAGCATTCCCACCATTGGCATCGGTGGAGGCAAGTTCACAGACGGTCATGTGCTCGTGATGCACGACGCCCTCGGCATGCATCCGAACAAAATTCCACCGTTCGCGACAAAATTTGTAGATATGTATTCCGTTGGTGTTCAAGGACTTAAGAAATACATCGAAAGTGTGAATGCGAGAGTTTAGTTGTAACGCTGTCTTATTTAAAATTCAAAACAAAGTAATTCATTTTTATTTGTGGAATCGATCTCGCAAGAGGTCGATTTTATTTTACTCGAAATAACGTGCAATAACAATTTTCTATTAACGATTTTATTACAAAAATTTTTCAAAAAAAATTTCAAAAAAGATAAAATAAATGTTGATTATTTGTGAAAAAGAAGTTATCTTTTAGGTATCAACAATTAAATAACATAAAAGGAAGAAAAAAATGGCTACAAAATCTGTTGCAAAGAAACCCGCTGCTGCTAAGAAGCCAGCTGTCGCTAAGAAGCCGGCTGCTGCTAAGAAGCCCGCTGCTGCTAAGAAGCCGGCTGC
>CAMZGI010000375.1 GCA_947306305.1 uncultured Fibrobacter sp. | reverse complement strand
GTTCTGCCTTCTCCACGGCTGACGTCTTGCATCTTGCCGATGGCTTTCTTTTGGAATTCGGCGTCACCTACGGCGAGCACTTCGTCCACTACCAAAATTTCAGGTTCCAAGTGTGCTGCGATGGCGAATCCGAGGCGGACTGTCATACCGCTGCTGTAGCGTTTCACGGGGGTGTCGAGGTAGCGTTCGCATCCGCTAAAGTCTACGATTTCGTCGAGCTTGCGGGTGATTTCGGCGCGGGTCATGCCCATGATGGCGCCATTCATGTAGATGTTCTCTCGGCCAGTCATTTCAGGGTGGAATCCGGTGCCCACTTCGAGGAGGCTTGCGATGCGGCCCCGTGCACGGATTATGCCGGTAGTGGGGGCTGTCACGCGGCTCAGTAGCTTGAGGAGCGTGCTTTTGCCGGCTCCGTTCCTGCCGATGATGCCTACGACATCGCCTTGCTCGACTTTAAAGTTTATGTCCTTGAGAGCCCAGACGTATTCGCTGGAGCCTTTGTGTGCGCGGTCGTTCGTTTCGCCCACTTTGAGGTAGGGGTCTTCGCGGTGCAATATTTTCGTTTGCCAGAATCTGTTCAGGTCGTGGCTGAGTGTCCCGGTGCTGACTAGCCCTAGGCGGTATTGCTTGCTGATATTTTCAAATTCGATTGCGGTCGACATGATGTGAGTAATATAGATTATAAGTTGATTGCGGTGCGTGTTGCTTGAAAATTTGAGCGAAAAATGGGGCGTTAGGGGTGTTTTCTGTTTTTCTAAAAAACGCTTGACAAGTGACATTTTCTGTTTTATATTTATTAGTGCTCAAAAGAGCATTTAAAAGACCCGTGTTTTTAAGTTTGTATGCGGGAAGGAGTTAAAATGAAGAATCTATTGCTGGCTGTGCCTGTTTTTCCCTTAAAAATTCCGAGTCATGTTCTTGTATGATGTGCACTGTATAGCGTGATTTTAAGTGTTCACGTAAGAGAAAGTATTGACTGCGGTTTATATATTATGTATATTATAAATATATGTGAAAAAGTAAGGTTTGATTCGAATAAAGCAATTCTTGTCAAGGCGAAGCATAATGTTGATATGGAGACTGTAAAGCAAGAAATTTTGGCAGGTCGCTTTGTGACAAGAATGGTTAGAAATCAGGTCGATCATGCAGAACAAAGGATGTTTTTAGTTCTTGTAGATGGTTACGTCCATTGTGTTCCTTTTGTAGAGGAGCTCGATGGAACGTTTTTTCTTAAAACAGCGTTCAAGAGCAGATTTTATCAGAGAAGGTACGAAAATGGCGAACTCAAAATTTTTAGATGAACCGATTGATGACGAAGAACGATCCTTGATGGAGGCCGTCGAAAATGGCGAGGGCGAGCCTCTTCCTGCTGATGAGGAAGAACGTATTCGGGCTGATATTATGTCAGCTTCGGCGAAGAATATTACTATTCGCGTGCAACTTGACGATTTGAATGGAATCAAGAAGATGGCAAAGGCTGCGGGTATGCCGTACCAAACGCTAATAAACTCGATTATTCACCGTTACGTGACGGGCGGGATTATCTTTAAGGTTGCGGTGTAAAACTTTACACCGTGTCCATGAACGTTCGTTGTATCTTGTTGAAAATGATAATTCCGAGTGCTAGGATAAATACTGTGAAACCTGCGGTGTAGCCGAGCGCGGCCCAGCTGAATTCTCCGATGCCAAGCATTCCGAATTTGAAAGTTTCGATAATGCTTGTAAGCGGGTTTGCCTGCATGAGTGTTTTGAGTCGCGGGTTTTCGATGGTGCTGAGCGGGTAAATTACGGGGGTGGCGTACATCCAAAGCTGAACGATAAAGCTGAGCAAAAAGGTGAGGTCGCGATACTTTGTTGTAAGGCTGCTGAATAGTACTCCGAAACCGAGCGCGAGTGCTGCAATGAGTGCGATGAGTACGGGGGTGAGCAATAGAAAAATGTTGGGGTGAATCGGAGCTTCGGTGAAGATAAGGTAATAAGCGTAAACGATAAGGAATAATCCCATCTGAATGCTGAGTCGGACGAGGTTGCTTGTGACTGTCGCGAGCGGCACAACGAGGCGCGGGAAATACACCTTGCCGAACATGTTCGCGTTTTCGATGAATGTCTTGCTTGTTTGATTCAGGCATTCGGCGAAGTAAGTCCAAAGGCAAATGCCGGCGAGGTAAAAGAGCGGTTGCGGGAGACCGTCGGTGCTGATTTTGGCGATGCCGCCGAATACGACCATGAACATGATTGTGGTCATGATTGGCTGGATAAAGAACCACAGCGGTCCGAGAATGGTCTGCTTGTACCAAGTGACGATGTCGCGTTTTACGAACATGCGGTAAAGATCGCGATATTGCCAAAGCTCCCTGAAATCAATCGAGAGCAGGCTTGTCTTTGGCTTGATAACTGTTGTCCATTCGTTAGACTGCATTGCTTATCCTGTTTAGTCGATGTTGCTAATATAGATTTTAAGCCGTTTGTGGTGCTTGTGAGTTGAAAAAATGCGTGAAAAAAGGGTCGCTTGAGGCGTTGTTACTTTTGGTTTAGAATGTTGCCTGTATAAGTGGTAGTTTCCAAAATGGAAACAATCACTTTATATCCGATAACTCGGCCTATTGACACG
>CAMZGI010000374.1 GCA_947306305.1 uncultured Fibrobacter sp. | reverse complement strand
GTTGCTTCTTTTGTGTGTGCCTCGATGGCGGCTGTCTGGAACGGCACATCCGATGTCAGCTGGTATTCCGAAGATGCTCAGGCTTTCAACTTGACGACTTCTGAGCAATTGGCCGGTCTTGCCAAATTAGTGAATTCCGGCAACACGTTCGAGGGTAAAACAATTACGTTGGGTGCCGACCTCTTTTTGAACGACACGACTGGAATCGGCGATGGAACATGGTCTAAAAAGAAGCTGAACGCTTGGACTCCGATAGGAACTGCAGCTAATCCATTTAAGGGAAAATTTGATGGTCTCGCAGGAACGGCAAAGCGAAAAATTTATGGATTGTACGTGAATTCCGAGAGCGATAATGTTGGTTTGTTCGGTTCTGTCAGCGCGACGACTATCAGCAATTTGGATTTGCTTGCAGGTTCGGTCAAGGGAAGCAATTATGTGGGGAGCCTTGTCGGAAAATCTCTTGAAACAAATATTGCAAATGTTCATGCCGAGGTTCCTGTTTCGGGAAAAGATTACGTTGGCGGCATAGCTGGTTTTGGGCATTCCGTTAGCAATTCATCCCATATTGGTGATGTAAACGGAATGGATTGGGTTGGTGGCCTTGCTGGTGTGATTGACTATGGGGTTAGCGATTCGCATTCTATTGGAAATGTCAAGGGCGATGAGTATGTCGGTGGTTTGATCGGGCTTGATTCCGTTAGTGTTCCATCTACGGTAAAGACGCTGGTGATTTTTAAATCGTATTCGCAGGGAACTGTAATAGGGGATAATGTTGTAGGTGGGCTTATTGGTAAATTAAAGAAGATGTCTGCGATCCAAATAGTCCTTGATTCTTGCTTCCACAATCAAGGCAATGTAGTTGGATCTTATGATTTTGTGGGCGGTCTTGCGGGCTATGCGATGGCGTCCATTAAAAATTCCTATTCGGAAGCAGATGTGTCAGGGCATGATTACGTAGGCGGACTCGCCGGTTCTGCGGATTCTATTTACAATTCCTATTCAATAGGGCGTGTTGTAGGCCGCGTTGATGTCGGTGGACTTGGCGGTATTATTGACGGGGCTGTTTCTAAATCGTACGCCAAGGGCGATTCTGTTATAGGCTTGCTTTCGGTAGGAGGTCTTTTAGGTTGTGCTAAGTCAGAGGTCGATAGCTCCTACGCGATGACGAATGTAAGAGGTGATAGTCTCGTTGGCGGTTTGGTCGGGCTTCAGTATAGCGGTTCCATAACAAAGTCCTATGCCTTGGGGAATGTTGCAGGAACGAAAAAGGTCGGTGGACTTGTGGGTCTATTTGACGGTCCCCGAATTTCAAAATCTTATGCCAATGGTAATGTGGCTGGACTCTATGGCAAAGCTAAAGATGCCGGAAATTATATCGGCGGTCTTGTGGGGTATGGCAAGGGAACTTTAGAGGAAACTTATGCTAGCGGTGCGGTGAAGGGCCTAGAGACGAATCCTAAATTCACGGGTTGCCTTGTGGGTTATGTCAATGGCAGTATGACGATTTCAAAGTCGTATTACGATGCGACGGTTTGTGGACTTGGTGTCGAGGGTGTCGATGAATTGGGAAATGAGCGTGCCGTTGTCAATAATACGCCCGCACAGACGACTGCCGCCATGAAGACTAAGAGCACTTTTGAACAGTGGAATTTCGTAGTGGATTGGGATATTTTAAAAGATTCTTATCCGTTTCTGCGTTACGATGCCATGTCTAGCTCCAGCGTTTCATCTTCAAGTTCAGTCGTTGTAAGCAGTAGTTCTGCAAAAAGTTCTAGTTCCAGCATCACATCTTCAAGCTCTGTGAAGTCATTAAGTTCTGTTTCGAGCAGTTCTGCAAAGTTGTCTTCATCCAGTCAGAAAGTCTCGTCAAGCAGTTCCTCTTCAAGTACGGTCAAATCCAGTAGCAGTGTTTCTAGTTCGTCAGTGAAGTCTAGCAGTAGTGTATCGAGTTCTTCTGCGAAGTCTAGCTCCAGTGTCGTGGCAGCTTCGTCAAGTTCTGTAAAGTCTTCAAGCTCTAGCCAGAAACAGCCTGTTGCACTCGAACATGTGAACGCCCTCTCGTTTGGCTTGAAGGTTGTCGGTCATGAATTGCAAATTACAGGGGGTCGCATTGGCTCATCCTTTGTCCTGTTCGATATACAAGGCCGTGTCTTGATGGACCGCAAGGTGAATTCCTCGAATTTTAACGTGAACATTCTGCAATCAGGCATTTATATTGTTCGTATCGACAGTATGACCAAAGTTGTGGATATTCGGTAACGCCCCTCTATTTTCAAATATTCCAAATTGCAACATTGATAAAAAATCCAAGAAAATACTTGTGATCTACTTGTTTCGTTCGCTATTGGTTTGTAATTTAAGAATGTAGGCGAGCGATGTTGCGAGACCTTGGGGCTGTGAGGATAGGAAAATGGAGAACAATGAAGTTGAAGTCAAGAAGGTTGGTCCAATTGTGGAAACTGTTTGGGGCATCCTGCTTTTAGTGACTAGCTTTGCATTGATTTTTATCGGTGCCTAGTTAAAAATGAACCTTTTTAAAAAGTCCGTCCTTAGCTGGGGCGGATTTTTTTGTTTTTTAGGATTGTTATATTGTTATCAACCCGAGGGGTATATGCCAA
>CAMZGI010000373.1 GCA_947306305.1 uncultured Fibrobacter sp. | reverse complement strand
AGTAACTAGTACCTAGCCCGAAGGTGCCCTAGAATGCATCCCGGACGTACATCGTCACGCCGAGGTTCTTGAAATCCACCCATGAAAATTCGCAGCGGGCGTACAAGTTTTCGGTCTTGTTGAGGGCGAACCTCCCCCCGAAGCCGAGGCTCCTATGCCACTTGTTGCGCATAAGGTCGCTAAAGTAATCGCCCGTCTTTCCGCCTTCAAAGAAGATGTCGCCGGCGAGCCTCCAGAACAGCTTTTTGCGGAATTCCACCTGCAAGAACAGAGCCTGGTTTCCGTAGAAGTAATTTGTTTCGACTCCACGGAACCGCTTGAGCCCGTCCGACCCCGCTAGCTTGTCGAAAGGCGCGTCTCCATCTATGCGTTGCCAAAGGAATCCGACGGCCATGGACGTATTCCATATAAATTCTGAATATCCGCGGATGTCGAGCTCTTGGTGCGTATAAGTGTAGTCGCCAAACGCTTTATTATAAAAGTAATGTCCCCATTGCACTAAGTATCCGTGCCGAGCCCAGTTGGTGTTGTCGCGAGCGTCTAGCGACATGTGGTAGCCTACGCCGTTACGCCAGCCGTTGGTGTTCTTGGGAAGTTCCATCTCTCCGACGTAATTCGAGAAGTCGATATTGGTGTGGTTGACCTCGAAGAAAATTCCGTACTTGAAGTTGGGGAGCCACTGCAAGGTGCCAAAGTTCGTTTCGGTAATCGTTTGTAAGTAAAACGACCTGCGGTCGAATTTGCGGAATTTATTGATGTCTGGGTCGTTCTTTGCTCCGAAGTAGCTTCCAATCCAGTCTTCGTAATGCAAATCTACATCGCCCGAAATACGGTCGTTCAGCAAAAAGAACTTGGGCGAAATCGTGCCGGTCAGCTGCCTTTTGGTGGTTCCGTAAAACGACAAGTCGAGTTCGGGAACGTTCCCGCCTTCAAAGGAGGGCTTGAAAAAGAGAATCGTGAGGGCGCCGAACTGGTATTCGGTCTCTTCGGTGTAGCCGACGATGGGAACTACCGATATACGCTGGAAGTCGTCTTGAGAAGAATCCGCAATGGCAGGCGCGGTAAAGATTGCCCCTAAAAAGGCTTCTAAAGTCAGCAGCTTTTTTATAAAGAGTCGCATTTCCGTCCAAATTTAAATAATTTCTATTTTTTCTCAAGGTTAAATAGAAGCAGGTTCTCTTATGCCCATATTGTCTGTTCAGAATATTCTGCTCCGATTTGGTGGTCCGCCGCTTTTGGACGGTGTTTCGTTTGATATTGAAGCTGGCGACCGTATTTGCCTCGTTGGCCGCAATGGCGAGGGCAAAAGCACGCTTTTGAAGGTGCTGACAGGCGAAATGGAAGCAAATTCCGGCGAAATTGTGAAAAAAACGGGCCTCAAGGTGGCTCGAATGATTCAAGAAATCCCGGCTAGCCTTGACGGGACGGTTCGCGATATCGTGATGGGGCATGTGCCTGTGGTGAGCGGCGGAGCCGTGATTTCGAAGAAAATTCAAGAAGATGGCGCCCACAACGCGACAGCCGAAGCGATTCTCGGAAAAACGGGCATCGACCCTGATTCTCCGTATGACAGCTTGAGCGGTGGGCAGAAACGCCGTGTGCTTTTTGCTCGTGCCGTAGCCGAAGACCCGGATTTGCTTTTGCTCGACGAACCGACGAACCATTTGGACATTCCCGCCATCCAGTGGCTGGAGGGGATTGTTTCGCGCTTGAATTGCGCCGTGATGTTCGTGAGCCATGACCGCGCATTTGTCCGCCGCACGGCGACCCGCATTTTTGAGCTCGACCGTGGGCGTGTACGCAGTTGGGATTTCCCCTACGACAAGTTTGTGCAGTTCCGTGACCAGGCTTTAGCCGAAGAAGAAAAAGCTAACGCCCTTTTTGATAAAAAATTGGCAGAAGAAGAAGTTTGGATTCGCAAGGGGATTCAAGCCCGCCGCACCCGTAACGAAGGCCGCGTCCGCGCCCTTATCAAGATGCGTGAAGAACGTGCGGCTCGCCGCACCCGCACGGGCAACGTGAATATGCAAATTACAGAGGCGGACAGGTCTGGCCGCCTTGTCGCGCGGCTCACGGACGTGAGCTACTCTTATGACGGAAGCCCGCTCATTAGCCACCTTTCGACCGAGATTTCTCGTGGCGACCGCATTGGCATCGTGGGGCCGAACGGCTCCGGCAAAACGACGCTTTTGCGTCTTATTTTGGGCGAACTCCAACCCGAATCGGGCGATGTCCGCTTGGGGAGCAATCTCCACATTGCGTATTTTGACCAAATGCGCACCCGCCTTCGCGAAGACAAGTCGCTTATTGAAAATATCGGGGATGGGCAAGCCTATATCACCCTGAATGGCGTAAAACGCCATGTGTTAAGTTATCTGCAAGACTTTTTGTTCTCGGCGGATCGCGCTCGCGGACCGATTAGCGCATTGAGCGGCGGCGAACGCAACCGACTGCTGCTCGCGTGCCTCTTTAGCCACCCGAGCAACGTTTTGGTGCTCGACGAGCCTACAAACGACCTTGACATGGAAACCCTCGACCTGTTGGCGGAACTCCTCGCGGACTACAACGGCACCGTCCTGACTGTCAGTCATGACCGTGCCTTCCTCGATTCTGTGGCGAC
>CAMZGI010000372.1 GCA_947306305.1 uncultured Fibrobacter sp. | reverse complement strand
AGCGACTTTCAAGACCTTCAAGGCCAATCAACTTGACGAGTTCTGCAACGCGTTCCTTGATATCGTTTTCGGATTTCTTGAGGACGCGAAGCCCGAAAGCGATGTTCTCGAAAACGGTCATGTAGCGGAACAAGGCATAGCTCTGGAACACGAATCCGATGCCGCGCTTGCTTGCCGGAACATTGTTGATGACTTTCCCGTCAATGATGATATCGCCGTTATCTGGCGTTTCAAGCCCTGCAATCATGCGGAGAATCGTGGTCTTGCCGCTACCGCTTGGGCCCAGAAGACCAATGAGCTTACCCTTTTCGATACCGAAGGATACATCGTCGGAGGCCTTAAAATTTCCAAAATGCTTGTTGATATGTTTCAGTTCTACGTACATAAAATCTCCTAAGGCGAAACCTTACCCTTCTTTTTACCGTTGTATTCTATTAAACTTCTCGCAATCAAGATGACAATGGCGAGCATAACGAGAATCGACGCCACCGCAAATGCAGGCACATATTGGAATTCGTTAAATAGAATTTCTACATGCAACGGGAGCGTATTCGTTTTGCCACGCAAATGCCCCGAAATCACGGACACCGCACCGAATTCGCCCATCGCACGGGCTGCGCAAAGCACAACGCCATACAAAAACGCCCATTTGATATGCGGGAATGTGATCTTCCTAAAAATTGTCCAGCCCTTCGCACCCATCAATGCCGCTGCCTCTTCTTCGTCGTTTCCGCGAGCTTCCAAAACAGGAATCAACTCGCGAGAAATGAACGGGAATGTCACGAAAATTGTCGCCAGCACAATTCCCGGAACTGCAAACACAATTTTGATGTCCCAATCCTGCAACAGCGGGAAAAGCGGACTCTGACGACCGAACGTGAGCAAGAATATAAGACCTGCAATAATCGGCGAAACTGTCACCGGCAAGTCGATCAGCGTCGTAAGTACCTTCTTGCCTTTGAACTGGAATTTGGTGAGGGACCATGCGGCACTCAATCCGAAAACCGTATTGATGAGCACGGCGAGCAGCGTCGCTTCTAGCGTGAGCCAAATCGCCTTGACAGTGTAATTGTCGGTCACGGCTTTTTCGTAAACAGCAAAACCTTGCTTGAATGCTTCCGTAATCACCGTAATCAGCGGGAGCAAAAGCATAAGCACCACAAAAATGATACTGATGCTAATCAATGTCCATTTAACGACTTTTGAGGAAGTTGTCTCCTTATTCATTAATTTCCTCCCTTCAAAATTTTAGTGTTTCTCGTCTGGATCAAGTTGACAAGGAACAATGTCACGAACGAGGCGACAAGCATCACTAGCGCAATTGTTGTAGCGCTGGAGTAATCGTATTCCTGCAATTCCGACATGATGATGAGCGGGGCTATTTCTGTTTCGAACGGCTTGTTGCCTGCGATAAACACGACGCTGCCGTATTCGCCCAAGCAACGGCCGAATGCAAGTCCAAAGCCTGTCAATGCAGCGGGAACAATTTCCGGGAAAATGATCTTCCAAAAAATGCGGCTTCGTGATGCGCCCAAGACGCCAGCGGCTTCTTCGTAAGCGGGGTCTAACTTTTCAAGCACCGGTTGAACTGCGCGAACGACAAACGGGATGCCGATAAACACGAGCGCGACCGTAATGCCGATTTGCGTAAATGCAATCTTGATGCCGAACTTGGCGAAAAATCCGCCAATAAGCCCCGTATCTGCGGTAAGTGCCGTTAATGCGATACCCGCTACGGCTGTCGGCAAGGCGAATGGAAGTTCAATCATCCCGTCGATCAAACGCTTGAGCGGGAATGTGTATTTTACCAGTACCCATGCAAGCACAACGCCCATCACGGCATTGATAAGCGACGCCACAAAAGCCGTCACGAAACTCACCTTGAAACTTGACAAGACTCTGTCGCGTGTAATCGTTTCAATAATCTCGCTAAAACTCATTTGCGCCGAAAACACCACCAGCGACGCAAGCGGAATCAGCACCACGACGCTTAAGATAGCGAGCGTGATGCCGGTTGTAAGGCCGAAGCCAGGAATGACACTTCTATTTGTTCTCTTCATAAGTAGAGCCAAATATAGAACGCGTCATTCGCTATGTCCAATACTAAATAAGTATCACGTTTTATAGAATTTTTGTATTAAAATAAAGTAATTGCTAATGGTGGTGATGATGCATTTCCATCGTTGTCGTTGCCTTTGGCGAGTACCCGGCAATTCCCGGATCAACCATGCCGAAAATCATCGCGACGTGCGAAAGGACAAGGAATGCGGCGAGCAAAAGAATGGCGCAATTCGTGCGTTTGCCTTCGCCTGCCTTACGGAGCAAAAGTTTCAAGTTCAACAATGCAAGCAATATCATTGGAATGCCTGCAAGAATATAAGAGCCAATCGCCACAACATCAATCCATGTTCTAAATTCCCCTGCAGATGCAAGCGGGATAACGACATTCGGAATGAAGTAGGCGATAATCCCGACGAATGAAAGCCCTGCAAGAATTCCGGCAATGCGGTTGACTTTTGAAAGAGTCGGATGTACATTCGGTTCCCGCAATAGGAATAAATCTGTAATGGCAATCGTTTCGGCAAGAATGACAGGAATTGCCATAAAGATGATGAGGTTCCAGGGAGAGTTTTGCA
>CAMZGI010000371.1 GCA_947306305.1 uncultured Fibrobacter sp. | reverse complement strand
AGCACTGCAAAGTCTAGTAGCAGCTCAAAAGCAAAATCTAGTTCCAGCAGCAAAAAACAAGTTGTCGCATTTACGGATCTCACGGCTAAGCAAGATGGCAACGCCCTCCGCATTGTGTTTAACGATTCACTTGCAAAAAAGTCCGAGTCGCCGAATTACCGCATCATTGTAGAATCCGAGTCGGGCGTTTATCTCGATACGGTTGTCGATGGCAAGCTTATCGACAAGGCTCAAAAGGGAACGTGGCGGTTGGATCCGGCTCCCGCTGGCGATTACACGGTGACATTTAAGCTTGTCGGTGGCGCTGATTCCGTCAGCTATAGCAAGTCATTCAAGACCGAAAAGAAAAAGTCTGTGACGTTAGCTCCCAATTCTTGGTCAACGTATTCGCTGTATGCTTTCTGCCAAAACAAGGGCGAATCTTGCCAAAACGATTTGCATGAACGTATCTCTCGGCAGCAAAAGGTTGGAACAAACGATAAATCCCAAGATGTTGATTATTCTGTTTACTGGTGGGACGAATCGAACGCTGTAGGCGATTTTTGGCAGTATCGCAAATTTGATACAAAGCAGAGTTTTGATTCTACTCGCGGCTATTGGTATGGCGCTGCTAGCAGCGAACCTTTGATGCTTAATTTGCAAACTCCCGACATGAAAACAGAAATCGTGTGGAAATTGCAAAAGCGTTATTCCGGCTGGAATTTAGTTGCAAATCCTTTTGGATGGTATGTAAAGCTTCCGCAAGATTCAACTCTTGCTTTCTGGCGGTGGGATTCGGAATCGAGCGGTTATGTCCGTGCTGATACGCTTGGCCCTTACGAAGCTGTTTGGGTGCATACCAAAAAGTCTAGGGAATTCCGCATTCCGCTGAAGGCTTCGATTGTCCTCGAAGACGAAAAGAAAACTTTAGCCAAGAGTGCCGCTTCTGAAAACTGGAATCTCCGTGTGGAACTCTCTGACGACAAGGGCAAACGTGACGCATGGAACGAGCTTGCCGCAGGTCGTCATGAATCTTCGTTGGCGGAGCCGCCATCGGGCATGGGCGACCGCGTGAACCTTTCGATTGTCGAAAATGGCAAGTTCCTAGCAAAGAGTGTCAAAACAAATTCGGATGATTTTGTTTGGGATTTGCAAGCGAGTGCGACCTCGCCGCGCATGGGGCACTTGAACTTTGTCGGGCTCGAAAGCGTGTGGGCTAAGGGCTTGCGAGTTTATGCAACCGTCGATGACGAAACCGTAGAAATCGAAAATGAAAAGTCGCTGGATGTGATGCTTTCGTCAAAAGCGAAGAATGTCTCTATTCGCGTGGCAAAGAGTGCGACTCCGGTTAACATCGTAAAGAGTTTGCTCAAGAATCTCCATGTGAACCAAACTCCCAATGTTTTGAATGTCGGGTTTGATGCTGCGGCAAAACTTGCTGGCGAAAAAGTAAAGGTTGACATCGTGGGAATTGATGGGCGAGTCGTTGCGACGAGCAAGGCGGTTGCAAACGAAGGCTCGAACGTCGTTGTGATGAAAACGCCGAAGCACGGAGTCTATTTTGTGCATGCCAAGGTCGGGAGCCAATCGGCAATCGCCCGCATCATGATCCGGTAGCTTAAATCTCTTATGTTGTCATGACTTTATAGACAAGACCTTTGGAATTGTCTATATTCGTTCTATTAATAGCATGGATGAGAACTTATGAAAAAATTTATTGCCCTCCTCGCATTGTGTGTCGCAAGTTTTGCTTGCGCGCAAGAAGTCCCCTCCGTTGGCAAGTCCACTCCTCGTGAGCACCGCGGCTTTTACAACAGCACATCCTTTGCGCTTGCATACAACTGGTACGATAACAGCAGAGAAGATATCGAAAAAAAAGGTGACAGAAGAACCCGCGAAGTCGATTACTACGAATTTAATGGCTTTTCGTTGTCGATGACTGAATTCAAGTTCGGCGTTGGGCTTGGGAACCTTGCCGCGTTCCACTTGGTCTTTAACTTTGGATTCTTTGCGGGTACGGTCGATCATCACGAAGAATATTTCCGTTCTACTTGCGAAGATGGCAATTGCGTCGAGTCTCTTGCTGAAGACTATGACCTCGATGACCCGACTTCTAACAACGGGTACAGCTTTAGGACTTATGTCGGATTTGGTACGACGATCTATCCGGTTCAGAGCAAGACTTCGCCGCTCAACGGGTTCTTTTTCGGTGGCTCTGTCGGATACACGCTCTTTGTGACTATGATAAACGGCGGTCATAACGACAACAGCGGAAATGGCGGTATCGGTTTTCAGCTAGAAATGGGCAAGGACTGGTGGGTGAACGATCATTTGTCTGTCGGTTTTGGCTTTGGCTATGCACACAATGGCTTGGTCTGGGAAACTACCAAGTCTCATAAAACAGACAACGTTTTGTCGCTCTCGTTCCGTATGACGCGTGGTTAATCGATGATGAAATTAGCAAAACAACTTGTCTGTATTCTTGCGGTTGCCACCGCCGCGTGGGCGCAAGATTTAAATGCTGCTGATTCTGTGGCGGCAATGCCCGCTGATTCCGCAGCAGTAACATCTGTTGATTCTGTCGTGGCGATGCCTGTTGATTCCGCTGTGGCAAAGCCTGTAGATTCTGTAGCTGTCAAACCTGTAGAATCTGTAGC
>CAMZGI010000370.1 GCA_947306305.1 uncultured Fibrobacter sp. | reverse complement strand
AAAAATTAGATTTTTAGTAAGCTTTTTTATTAAAATAATGTATGTATGTTTGTATATAAAGGTTTTGTTATGATTTTGAATAAGCTTTTTGCATTTTTTTTCGTTGCCGCTGCGTTCTGGGCGTGTTCCCCTTCTGAAGACAAAGGGGTTGCTGGCGGCACCACAGAAGATGCGGGAATCATAGCAGACTTGAATGTGGCAGGCGTCGTACAGAAAGGCCCGTTTGTCAAGGGCTCTGCCGTGACGGTGCAGGGCATTGATTGCAATACGTTCAAGTTCACAGACGAATTTTTCCAGAGCGAAGTCAAGAACGATAAAGGTGAATTTAATGTTGATAATGTTAATTTGTCTTCGACTTGCGCTGTTTTTGAAGTCTCGGGCTACTATCTCAACGAAATTACCGGACAAAAGTCTTCGGACAAAATTACGCTTCGAACAATTACGAATCTCAAAAATCGCAATAGCGTAAACGTCAACGTCCTCACAAGTTTGGAATATGGTCGCGTGATGAACCTTGCGGCTGGCAAAGAAACGTCTTTTGCCGATGCCAAAAAGCAGGCCGAAAAAGAAGTGCTCGCTGCATTTGATATTGCGGATGTTGCTAGCGATTCCGGCGAATTCGAAAATTTGAACATCTTTGAAAAAGGCGATGGAAATGCGGCACTCCTTGCCGTGAGCGTGATGATGCAGGTGTCGGATAGTTCAAGCCAAAATGCGAATGTCTCTGAACGCGTGGATCGCTTGAGCTCTGCGATTGCAGAAAACGGAAAATGGAATGACAGCCTGAAGTCGGAAATTGCAAACTTGACGACGAACGCTTTGACGAGCGGTCAAATGGATTCGATTCGCAAAAATCTCGAAAGCTTGGGCTATACAAATGAACTTCCTCAGTTCGAAAAATACGTGACGCATTTTGTGGAATACGTTTCGAATACGTCGGCGGCTAGTTCTAGTATCGATTGGAGCGTCCCTAAAGAAGCCCACTTTAATCCGAAAATCAACTACGATTCCATTACCGATAGCCGCGATGGAAAAGTTTATAGAACTGTGAAAATAGGTAATCAAGTTTGGATGGCAGAAAACTTGAATTACGCAGACTCTGTGGCAACGCCAAGTCTTTTGAAGAAAAACTGGTGCTATTATGACGTTCCCGAACATTGCACTGTTGGCGGGAGGCTTTATACTTGGGCTGCAGCCATAGATTCGGTGAAACAGCTGAACGATGCTACGCGTCCGCAGGCTTGTGGCTACTTGACAAATTGCACTTTTTCTGGAAAGTTGCAGGGAATTTGTCCTGAAGGCTTCCATTTGCCCGATACGACGGAATGGCGTACTTTGGCTTCGACGGTCGCCGATGACCCGAGCGTCGCTGGCTTTGCGCTTTCGTCTAAAATTGGGTGGAATGAGTTGGGAACTGGCACTGACGATTATGGCTTTTCGGCGTTCCCGGTTGGCGACAAGTATCGCAATTTTGAATTTTCTGAATTTAGTACAAATGGCGATAATAGCACGACCTCGTTTTGGAGCATCTCCGAAGATTCGTATGATAAGCAGCTTGCGTTTTCTTTCGGATTCTTTATTGGGTCTGTTGGGATTACAGGTAATTTCAAGGACATCGGGTACCCCGTCCGTTGTCTCAAGGATTAAGTTAGTGGCTTGTAAGCAGTAGAATGTGTCGCGAGGTGTCCACATGAATTGGAATAAACTTTTGCCAATTTTTTTATTTGCCTCGCTGTTCTGGGCCTGCTCCGACGGCGAAAAGACGGCTGGCGGCTCCACGGAAGATGCTGGCATCATCGCTGATTTGAACGTGGCTGGCGTGGCGCAGAAAGGGCCGTTTGTCAAGGGTTCCGCAGTGTCGATGCAGGCAATTGACTGCAAGACGATGGAGTTGGTGGGCGACAAATTTGAATTCCCGGTCAAGAGCGACAAGGGCGATTTTGAAGTCGATGATTTTAGCTTGCCTTCGTCGTGCGCGGTGTTCGAAGTTTCGGGCTATTACTTGAGCGAACTGACTGGGAAAAAGTCGTCGAATAAGATTACGCTCCGGACGGTTACAAATCTTAAAGACCGCAAGAACGTGAACGTCAACGTGCTCACGAGCTTGGAATATGCTCGCGTGATGAGCCTTGCGGCAGAAAAAGAAACGTCTTTTGCAGAGGCGAAATCGCAGGCTGAAAAAGAAGTCCTTGAATCGTTCGGTATTGCTGGGGCGACGGACGAAAACCTCAAATTCGAAGACTTGAACATTTTTGAAAAGGGCGACGACAATGCGGCGCTTTTGGCGGTGAGCGTATTGACGCTGGCCAACGCTGGCGAGGCGAAACTTGCCGAGCGTTTGGATGAATACTCCGCTGCGATTTCGAAGAACGGCTCGTTGGATGACAGTGCCAAAACAGAAATTGCGAACTGGGCTGCAACGGCTGCCGCAAGCGGCGTGCTTGACACGATTCGCGAAAACATCGAAAGCTGGGGCGGCGTTGACGAAGTCCCCGCATTCGAAAAGTATGTTTCTGCTTTTGCAGACAGTGTCACCCTGAGTAGCAGTGGAGATGGCGGCTCAGTGGCCGCCATGACGAGTTCGTCTTCTTCCCGTCATTCCGGGGGCCTGTCCTCGCTTGACGGGGATGACCCGGAATCCAGCAGCAGTTT
>CAMZGI010000369.1 GCA_947306305.1 uncultured Fibrobacter sp. | reverse complement strand
TGAACCGTGAGCATTTCAACGCCCTCGCTCTCGGCAATCTTGAGCGTTTCCATCACGTTGATGCTTTCGTCATCCCAGCCAATACGGCATTTGAGCGTAAGCGGAATATCCGGCGTTCTTTCGTCGAGAGTCTTTTTGACTTCATGTAAAATTTCTTTTAACCTAGGCAAGTCACGCAAGAGTCCCGAGCCACTACCCTTCCCCGCCACCTTCGGTGCGGGGCAGCCCGCGTTCACTTCGATAAACTCCGGGTGGTACGCCTCCGCAATCTTCCCTGCGGCATCCGCCATGCGGTCTGGGAAACGTCCAAAAATCTGAACGCCAAACGGGCGTTCTTCGGGGAAGAACCGCAGCTGCTTATGCCCGTTCACGTTGAACTGAGCATCGCCATCCGTCGGCACGAACTCCGAAACCAAGAGCCCCATGCGGTCGCCCGAAAGCACGCGGCAAAGCCGCCTGAACGGAGCATCGGTCACTCCATCCATCGGACTCAGGATGGTATTAGGGAAAATCTCCTTATCCCGGAGGCAAAAACGGACCCTTTTGGGCGAACTATCAATCTTCAACATTTAAGTCACAACTATTCACAAATATTCCGCAATGTGAACCCGAAAAAGATATTTAATTTCGAGCTTACCACCACTCTAAGTCCATGTTAAACTTATATTTAGTGCGTGGCTAATATAACAAAACAATCTCTTATTCAGGAAATCGCAAAATCCACTGGATTTGTGCGCAACGATATTAAAATTGTCATCGAGCAGTTCCTCGACCTCCTCGGTGAAAAACTCATCGAAGGCAACACTATTGAAATTCGAGGTTTCGGCACGTTCGCCTGCAAGCCCCGCAAGGCTCGTCCGGCACGCAACCCCCGCACAGGCGAAACAGTCCTCATCGACGAACGCTTGGTTCCTACGTTCAAGTTCAGCAACGATATTAAGGACAAGATCAATTCCTTGGAAGGCATCCTTGGTGAAGTCGCGGCACAGCCGGAACTCGAAACAGAAAACGAAATCGCCCACGCCAACAGCGACTATGATTCCATCTAACATGTTGAACCTATAAACTCAGGCTTTCACGCCTGATACGAAAAAGTCGGCTCCGCCGACTTTTCTTTTTTAGCTAAGTGCCGAGACTTCTTCATCGGTGAGGAAGCGCCAGCCGCCTTCACCTAGAGTGCGATCCAGTACAACCGGTCCAATGGAAATTCGTTCGAGAGTTTCCACGTGATTTCCGACAGCCGCAAACATGCGGCGAACTTGATGATAAAGTCCCTCGCCAATCGCAATGACCACAGCATCGCCGTCCATCTCGATTTCACGAGCGAGCACAGGGCGTCGTTCGTCCTTGAGCATCACGCCAGCCAAGAGATCCGCCTTTTGAGCATCCGTAAACGGACGGGCTAACGTCACTCGATACTTTTTCCAAAGACCTTTTTTAGGGCTTTCTACTTTATGGATAAAGTCACCTTGGTTCGAAAGCAGCAAGAGTCCCGAAGAATCTGCATCCAAACGTCCCACCGACTGGATTCCCATCGCGGTAAAGCGGTCGGGCAAAAGTTCATAAACCGGCTTGTGATCACGAGCGTTATGACTGCATTCCACATCGGTCGGCTTGTAAAGCATCACATACAACTTTTCAACCGTCGGAGATTCTTCGCCATTCACCGTGATAAATTCGGGACGTTCCTTGAATTCCATAAACGGGTCGTCCAAGACCTTGCCGTCCAATTCAACAAGTCCCATACGAACAAGTGCACGAGCCTCCTTGCGGCTACCAAAGCCCATCGATGCAAGCAGGCGATCCAAAGTCAAAGCAGGCATTAGTCCTCCACAATAAGGTCCACGATTTTTCTGCGGATAAAATCAAGTTCAGGCAGTTCATTTGTCTTAAGCACACGCGACCGGCGGAACCAAAAACTTAAAAGCAAAATGCTTGCATAAAAAAGAGTCGCTAGCACAAAGCTAAACAAGCGAAGCAAATTTATACCCACAAAAATAGTTCCCTTTGCACAAAGTTCTTTTTCATGGCACCAGTCCATCCGAAAGTCCCAAGCTCCGACGTACGGGAAAGCTTTCAAAAAACCATTTACCGCAGCGATATAGCCCATGGTCTGGTAATCCGAACGAATTCCCTCGACATAGCAATTTTCAAATTTAATGCGTAACAAAGTAAAGACAGAGGATAAAATTTTCAGCAAATACTTGAATCCTCTTTTGTCCAACTCAGGAGTCAAGACTATCGTCCAAAATTCGCGGTCCGTGAGCTTACGCTTTTTCTTTTTAGACTTTTTCGAAGGAGATTCTTCTTCGTCCGACGGTTCTCTAGTATCTAGTAACTTAGAACTACTAACTGCGGCTTCGCCGCCTCTTTGGCCTTTCGCCTCGATAAGGTCCACGCTCTCTGCACTCTTTTTTTCTTTAGGCGGTTCCGGCGCTTTCGCCGTCTCAACCTTATACGACTTTGCAGGTTCTATCGCCTTTGGCTCGGAATGTATGGATTCCCGCCCTTCGGTCGAGAATGACAGCTCTGGATCCTTCGACTCCACTACGTTTCGCTCAGGACGACACACATCCTTCTCTCGTCTTGCAACCGCAGACTCGCTCACGGCTCGCGGCTCATCGCTCTTCCCCTCTTTTCCTTCTCTCGTCTTTGGACAATCGCTTCGCTCTTG
>CAMZGI010000368.1 GCA_947306305.1 uncultured Fibrobacter sp. | reverse complement strand
ACGACAAAAGACCGTGCGGTCGTTGCTCCTGATGGATCGATTGAATATGTGCCGTGGTCCGCTGTTTGTGGCGAGTACAAAGTCGGTGACGATGGAATCAAGCTCCCGACAAAGTTCCAGGCCGTGTGGAATTACAAAGACGGTGATTTCGTTTATTTCGATGGAAAAATCAGAAGCATCGCGTACGAATAATAAGTAAATCGTCATTCCTCTTCGAGGCATGACGAATTCGCCTCGGATGTAGAAACATGCATGCATCTTTCTGCATCACTCGGCTCGCACGTCATTCTGAGGAACAACGTGACGAAGAGCTTAAAAATTTTTCTACATTCACAAATATGGATATTAATGAATGGCGCATTCGCATTGATGAACTGAACGATGAACTGATGACGATTCTCAATAAGAGGGCGTCTTACGCTGCTGAGATTGGAAAAATCAAGAAGCAGAAGGGCTTGCCTGTGTTTGACGAAGGTCGCGAAACGGCAGTCTTGAATGTTGTAGCCGAAAGGGCTCGGAAGGCTGGCGGTCCGCTCTCCGAAGAATCGTTCAGGAACATTTTCCGTGTCATCATGGAAGAAACTCGCAAGGTGGAAGAATAATGGCTGATGGCTTTAGTGGGCGACTTTCGTTTCGCCGCATTACAATGGTGGGCTTTGGGCTCTTGGCGAGCTCCATTGCGTCGGCGATCAAACAAGCTAAACTTCCGACAATCATCCGTGCGGTGAGTTCGCCTGCGACGCTTAAGCGTGCACAAGAGCTAGAGCTTGCTGATGAATTTTATCAGTACGACCAAACTGAAGAATGGGCGAAGGACAGCGACCTGATTTTGCTTTGCGCTCCGATTATCCACATTTTAAAGATGATCGATGCGTTGGGTCGCGTTTCGTGGATTGGCGATGCAGACCGTGAAATTTTAGTGAGCGATATTGGTTCGACGAAGGTCGAAATCTGCAAGGCGGGCATGCGTTTGCCGCGTCCGTTCCGCTTTGTGGGGAGCCACCCGATGGCGGGTTCCGAAAAGCGCACTTGCGAATACAATGATCCTGCGATTTTTGAAAATGCGTATTGGTTCGTTTGTCCGCCCGAAGGCACGGACGAATCTGTCTATGCTCCGCTTTTGGAGATGATCCGTTTTGTGGGGGCGAATGCGGTGGTGTTCCCGCCTGAACATCATGACCGCACGATGGCGTGGGTGAGTCACATGCCGCAGATGTTGAGTTCTACGTTGGCTGGAAATTTGCCGGAGCGCTTGCTTGTTCACAACTACCAGCATTTTGCGGGGCGTGCTTTCCGTGACATGACGCGTATTGCGGCTTCGGGTTGGGGCATGTGGCACGATATTGCTGTGACCAATCGTGACGAGACGACTCGTGCACTTTGCGAAGTCCGAGATGGGCTTGACAAGACGATTGCTGCGATGAACGGGCTCAACGTTGTTAAAGATGGTAAGCCCGCTTCGGGCAATTTTGAAAATGATGAACAAAGTGTGATTGCGGATAATTCGCAGGCACTTGCGGATATTTTCAAGGCGGGTAATGAGGGCCGTGCGAGTTTGTTTGCACCGGGTCGTAATACGGCAGCATCGTTCTTTGAAATAACGGTGCAGCTCAAGGATAAGCCGGGCGCGCTTTTGAGCGTGATGCAGCCGCTTGCCGAAGAAGGAATCAATATTCGCGATATTGAACTCATGAAGGTGCGCGAAAATGTGGCTGGTACGCTGCTGCTTGCTTTCAAGACTGAAGAAGAAGCTGCTCGTGCTGTAAAGACTTTGCAGTATTTGGAATACGAAGTTAAAGAACGACGTTAATTTGTAACTAAGGAAAAGACAATGGAATTCTTGATGAATCCCGACCGAGAACGGATGAATTTGACATTGGTGATGGCTCTCCTTGTGAATGGCCGCACTGTGCTAGAAGATTTCGCGTGGGCGAGTGGCAGCGAGCGTTATGCCGAGGCTCTTAAAGAATTTGGGTTGTCTTATGAATTGCAAGGGCACCAGCTGGTGCTCAATGGCAAGGGGTTCCAGTATCCTGTGCCGACGATGCTTCCGTTCAAGTTCCGCGAAGCGGATAACGTTCTTTTGTGGACGCTTGCTAGTAACGATGAAGAACAAATTTACACGTTTGCCGACGAAGTTGACGATGCGGGAATTGCCCGCGTGAATAATGCCAAGGAAACGTTGCAGAAGTATTTTAAGATTAAGGTCCAGAAGGATGAACCGGCGAAGTTTGTCTTTAATTTTTTGCACGACGAATTGAACGTCAAGAAAGATTCGCTTGGGAATGTTTCGAGCGTAATGCGCAATAGGCTTTTGCTCCGTGCGCTTATCCGTAATGAGTATTTGTCGTTTGAAGAAAAATCGACGGTTCATGACCAGTGGACAAAAATGCTCATTTATTTTGGTGCTGCGGTAAAGTACGAAGGTCGCGGCATGGAGCAGTTGAGCGAATTTGAACGCCGTTTGATGATTGCGCAGGGCAAAAAGATTGAACGCACGCAGGTTACGGAACTTTCGGAAACGAAGGTGATTACGGCACGTGAATATTATGTGCCGGGCGATACGACGGAAGCGACTGCATTTGCGGTTTTGGCGACGGTCGGAAATATGCCCAAGGATAATGTCATCAAGCTTTTGAACGTGGACTTGAACAGCAGCCGTGCGGGCGCGTTGACAT
>CAMZGI010000367.1 GCA_947306305.1 uncultured Fibrobacter sp. | reverse complement strand
GAAAAGCAGGACTTCACGTTTATCGATAGCGAAAAGAGCAGCTGGTTCTTCAAGTTCTATTCGGGGCGTAATAAAATGGGGCGTGACGTGGTTCTTTTGATTCGCGATCATGGCCGCTTGGTCGAACGTTACGATGTCCGCTCTATCCGCTGGTTCGAGGTGGACTCTACGGGGACGGGGTACTGGATTTTCGAGAACGGGTACCACCGCGTGTTCAAAAAAGACGGCTCTGTCGATGTCAATCCTGTGCGTAAAAAAAGCATGAAGGGGATGATTACGACATGTCCGAACGACCTTATCAACGAACGCCAGCTTGCAGACGAAATGGATTCCAAGATGGTCAAGGCTCGAATCGATGTGCTGAGGCGGTCGGGCGAAGAAACCCGTGCCATGGAAACCGCGTTGCAGTTTAAGTATTCGGCGCACTGGATGAACTTGATTGTGCTTTTGATCGGGGCGGCGCTTTGCCACCGGTATAGCCGTTCTGGGGGGCTTTCCCAGAAGTTCGGTGTTGGCCTGTTGCTAGTATTTAGCTATTATATTCTAGAGAGGATAGGGCTTAAAATGGGTGAAAACGGGGCTCTGTCGCCGTTCTGGGCGGCGTGGAACAGTCACTTCATTTATGCCAGTCTCGCGTTTGTCATGTTATATCGTTCATTCCGCTTGTAGAGGGTTTAAATGTCCGTATCTGAAATTTTGTTTGCTGTTGCCGGTGCGCTACTAGGGTTGGCGTTTCAAGGGGGGATGTTCCTTTTCCTTATCCCGTTTGCAGTGGTCGCTATTTCGCTTGCGTTCATGAACCGTCCGAGCCTCCCGAATGGCACGACTGTTTTGCCTGTTATTAAGGACAAACATTCTACGACTTTGTCTCCGATTGTCTCCCCGGACTTGCGTAACGAATTTACGAACAGCAAGCTTGAGACAAACGAACCCAATTCGTCTTTGCGTATCAACGAAGTCTGGTCTCGCGCAAACTTGGATATCGACAAGGCGTTTGGCGATATTTTGCGTTGCCTCAAGGTGCTTATGCCGCAGGCGAACACGCTCACGGTTTGGACCAATGGCGGAAGCACGACCGAATTTAAGCTGAGGACGTTCCAGAGCGATATTCCGAATTGCATTGACATGAGCGCGAAGATTACGGAGAACATGGGCATTTTGAGCATGCTCCTTCGTCCGGATGTGTCGCGTATTTTGGAAGGCGACTTGCTTGTGGGGAAGCGTCTCACGTATTACATCGAGAATCGAAAGATTCGTTCGCTGGTTGGCGTTCCGCTGTTTGACCGCAACGAACGCCGCTTGGGCGCTTTGCTTGTGGACTCCTTGCATCCGAATGCGTTCTCGCCGACGCATGCCCAGGCTTTGGCGTTCATTGCTCGCGCGATGTTCATGGTGAGCTTCAAGAGCTTTGTCTCTGCACAGAATTACATTGAGCAGCAGCAGTTCAGCGTGCTCTACCATTACCAGCGCAAGTTCTTCCAGACGATGACGGTGAAGGACATTTACAAGCAGATGTTCGAATATGTCAAAGAAAACATGCCGTTCGACCGCTTGACGATTCTTGCTCTCGATGGTCCAAAAGAAAACTCGGGGCATGTCGTTTACTGTGTTGGCGTGGATTCCGACCAGTTTGTCAATAAGAAATTTACGTTGTCTGATAAAGGCATCTTTGTGCTCGCGTTCTTGAGGAACCGACCGATTTCCCGTTCCTTCAATTCGGGTTATGCCGATTACGTGCCTCGCTTGAACGATTCCGAAAAACGCAACATGGAACTTCGTCAGTTGTTCGTAATGCCGGTGTCGTCGGAACCTGATGCAAAGATTGCTGAACTAGCTATTTGCCTCGAAAGCCGCTATATCAACCGCTACCAGGATCACGAAAAGAAACTGCTCAAGGCGTTTGCTGGCGTGGCTGGCTTTGCCTACGCTCGCGCGTACCAGTTCGAAATGGGCAAGGATATGGCGGCCCGCGATGCGTTGACGGGACTTATGAATCGCGGCGCTTTGCGTGATGCGATGAGGACGGAAAAGATTCGTGCCAATCGTCAAAAGACAAATATTGGCGTTTTGATGATGGACATCGACCACTTTAAAAAGGTGAACGATACTTACGGCCACCCGGTGGGCGACGAGGTCATCAAGGGCATCGCCAATGTCATTAGTGGCGAAATCCGCAAAGAAATAGATGTGGTCGGACGCTACGGCGGTGAAGAATTTGTCGTGGGACTTGTCGATACAACTCCAGAGGGCATGATTGAAACGGCTGAACGCATCCGCAAGTCAGTGGGCAAGCTGGAGTTCAATATCCTCAAGCCGGATCCGCTCCGCGTGACGGTGAGCATTGGCGCTTATCTTGTGACTCCAGAATTCTCGGACATGAAGAAAGCTATTAACAATGCCGACCAAGCTTTGTACAAGGCGAAGGAAGGAGGCAGAAATCAGGTCGTTCAATTCGAAGAAATTGATGGGCTGTCGGGCGTAAGCGGTGAGCTATGAGCCGCGAGCGTTTGTTAGACGAAAGACGGGAGAGATGTAATAGGTTTCAGGTATCAGGTTACAGGTTGTAGGAAAGGTATCACAAGCATCGCTTGTCTTTAAATGGCGGCGAAGCCGCGATTATAAAAAGCTCAAAGGGGCGTAGCCCCGACCTCAGAGTGCAACGCACGACCTCATACCTCAAAGCCCCTAAT
>CAMZGI010000366.1 GCA_947306305.1 uncultured Fibrobacter sp. | reverse complement strand
TCGTCTCTCGTCTCTCGTCTCTCGTCTAAACTAGAACGCTTGCGACAGGTCGAACGCGAAGCGGCTCCAGAATCCTTTGTACTTGTGCTTGTTCGCGGATTTGTAATTCTCCGCTTCGTTGTTGCTCGTCAAATCTCTCAAGATGGTGCAATCCAAGCGGAACGTGAGGAATTGCCAATGGTAACGGATGCCTGCCCCAAGGCTGCCTTCTTGCGAGTCGGCGAATCGCGGATCGATGACATCGACCACTCTCGCCCAGTCAAAGAATTGCACGATTTGCCATGCTCTCATGGATTTCCACGGGAGCGTCCAGCGCAGTTCTTCGTTTAAGCGGAAGTACATCGGCGTAACGGCGGTGTTGATGACGCTTGTGGTTGTGGTATCATCGACTTGCTTGGTCGTTTCGTAGCTTGCAAAGATGCTGCGGAATCGGTAACCGCGCACAGAACGGGAACCGCCTTGGTAGAACACGCGTGCGTCATCTTCGATAGCTTTGTTGAAGAACCTGCCCACGCTTCCGCTAAGCGCTCCGTAGAGCGTCCAGAAAATCGGCATGTAAACGTTTGCCGTCAATTCGCCGTAGGTGTAAACGCGACCGTCTTGATAGTTGTGCTTTCCGCTAAAGTTGGTGCCGATACCTACAGTCGGGAACACGCGAACGCCTTTTGTCGGGTTGAAGTAATCGTTGGTGTAGTCGAATGTCAAAGCGATTTCGCCCTTGAGCTTAAAGAGTTTGTCTTCGTTCTTGTTCACGTATCGCGTATCGATCGTTCCACGGAATTTGATGTTGTTGGTAATGCCGAAGGTCAAGTCGCCACGGTTGATGATTTCGTAACGCTCTTCGACGCTGTCAGGGTAGGCGGGCGGGTTGATTTTTTCGTGGTTGAAGGTGAGGTGGTCTTCAAAACGGATAGCCGTCGGAATAAACGTGAACGACGTTCCGAACAAAAGCGGGTTTGCATAACCTAACGTGATTTCTTGCTTGTGTTGCGCAATTTGAAAGCTCGTCGAAAATTCGTTGAACTTGCCAAAGAAGTTTTTGTGGACTGCATACGCCGAGGCTCCGAATCCGTAAATTTCTTCAAAGAAAAATCCGTACCTTACTTCGCCCGGCACGCGTTCGATGACATCCAAATGAACGTCCGAAAGCCCGTCTTCGCGGAGTTCGTCATTCATCTTGACTTGCGTAAAGAGCTGTGTCGAGTAGAGCTTGCTCTTGAATGCGAAATACTGGTTACCGTCGATGATTTGTCCGTAGGGAATTCGCCAGAGGGACGAAAGCCATGCCGTATCCGAAAGTCCTTGTTCTATGATGGGATTTTTCTCGTTGCGGTTGGTGGCTCGTTGCGTAGTCGTGACAATGTTTCCCATCAACACTCTTGGTCCTGGCTTCACATTGATGACCACGTTGATTTGCTTGGCGGTAGTATCCACATGTTCTTCGGATGACAGATAAACGTGCAAGTTGCCTTGCTTGCGGTAAGCCTTTTGAATATGCTCCAAATCTTCCGAGATAATTTCTTGGTCGTAATACTGCTTGCGGGCAATTTTTAACGACGAGTAATCAATCGGGATAACTTCGTCGCCTTCCGAAATGATTCTCACGCTGTTGAATCTGTAACAATCGCCTTCGCTCACGGTGAGTAAATAGTTGCGTCGGATGGTTCCGTTGGATTGCGGCTCGCGACCGATTTCAAGTTTCATGTCGAGGCTGTAGTAGCCACGGGAATAGTAAAGTGCTCGCACGTTTTCCGAAGAAAGGCGCATCAAGAAGTCTTGCTTGATGGTATCCAATTGACCGAATTCTTCGGGAATGTCAAGCTGCTCGTTCAGCTGGAATTTGGAGAATACCTTGTTGCCGGCAATAGAAATAGACCACGGGTGTTTTTCGTCGCTTTCGGCAAACGAGAACGTCGAAAAAAGCAGCAATGCTAAAATCAATAAAATCATTTCGCGTTCTCCGTGGTTTTGCTTTCTGAGGATTTGCTTTCCTCAGGCTTTTCGATGGGCTCGCTTTCTGGCTGCGTCGTCGGCTTATCTTGCGGCTTGTCTTCTTGCTCTTTTGTCGGCTGCGTTTCTGGCTTTGCTTCTGTTATAGCAGTTTGTTTTGCGGTCGCAGGTTGCGTTGCAGTCTGTGTTGCTGAGCTTGATGTTTGCTTTGTTGTTTTTGCTGTTGAATCGACTGCTGACGAATCGTTAGGCTGGCGCATCGCTTTGGGCGGACGCACCGTTTCGCAATGTCCGATGCCGAGCAGGCAGGGGTTCCAGAATTTGTATGTGTAATTGACGCCGATATTCTTTTCGATACGGCTTTCGTCGCTTTCGGTACCCGTATTGGACGTGTATTGCTTTGAGATTAACATCCCGTTCAACGAAAGGCTCGGGTTCAAGTGGTTCTTGTGCGAGTATTCCTTGTCCGTGAAAACGGGGAGTGTGTAAGTCGCGCCGAATTGGAGCGACTGGTCGTAAGTGCGCTGGTCGCTCTGGTCTTGCGTGTAGCCAAAGATAAGGCTCAAGTTTTTAACCCAGCGGTCCAGCGAAATCGGAACTTTAATGTAAGAGGAATCCTTGTCGCTGCTCGTGTTGTTGAACAGCATCACCTTCATGTCGATATCGCCGATGTATTCGCCGCCGAGCGTCTTGTTTGCCGTCGAAGAAATGACTTTACCGATAGCCTTGCCGGCAAGCTTGT
>CAMZGI010000365.1 GCA_947306305.1 uncultured Fibrobacter sp. | reverse complement strand
TTGCGGTTGGAGGCGGCTCGGGCATGTTTTCTGCCGGAATCGACTGGATGTTTCCCGCCGCGCACACTCTAATCTACAGATCTTCCAAGGACTATCAGAACCACAAGATGCCGACAAACGAGTTTTGGTGGACACTCCGGAGCCGGTACATTTACGATTACGATGAGCATCAAGCGGGTGTTTTCTTTCAGCCGAACGTACACTACTTATTGAAGGTCCTCATACTCGATTTGGCCTTGGGGCCAGAGATAGGATGGAAAACCCAGACTGGTTTTGACTACGGAGCGTCCGCCCGAACAGGATTAATGGGTTGCGCCCAGGTTGAATTCGGACATTTATTCAATTCAAAAAAAACATACGTCAATTTCCTATTCAATTTGCCGTTCGGCCCCATGCTTGGCTGGAAACTGATAGAGAAGAAAAAGTCCGAGACAAAATGAAAAAGTTTTTGACAATACTGGCCGCGGCCATGGCGTTTTCTTGCAGCGACTGCGAGAACATCGATGTCAAAGCCATAGAAAAAATCCAGACGTTCTACAGCAAGCACATCTTCGGAAACGAGTTCGCGAACGATTCCATCATTGCGCAATATTGCACAAAATCATTAGCGCAAAAACTACGGGACGATTACGAAAACGAATACAGCGATGGCGGCGGCTACGCCGTCTGGGAATTCCGCAGCAACGCCCAGGATGGCGAAGACATCCATGAAATCGAAAAGATTGAACCTTTAGGAGAACGCAAATACCTCGTCCATTATAACGACATGGGCAACAAGGGTTCGCACACGATTACCGTCGTTGTCCAGGGCGACGCCATCCTCTTTGACAAACTGGATTGATTATCCGCGATATTTCGTTTTGCACCCGTGATTTTCCTTGGGCGGGACACCATAGCGGGCATTCTCTCGTCTAAATCAGTCCTTCACGCAACGGACGGAGAGCGCGCTCCGTTTTCTATAGGACTCCAATGTACTGGCGTTGTCAGCATAGGCATCTATAATCATCCAGCCTGCAAGGGCTTTATCGACGGATTCCGTGGCACTCCAAAAGATCGCCTGATCTCCGGCATCCATAAAATGGTCTTCTAAATCAGGTTTTTCATCGGAATCGTCATATCCATAACGCATCCCCCCGGGAAGCGCTGAAAATCCGTAATCATCCGTTCCATTGAGTTTGTTCCAGCCGCTTCGGGCCTTAAGAGCCTTGCCCGCATTGCATGGGCAGCCTACTGTCGTAATAAGTATATCCCATTCCGCTTGTGTCGGCAAATGCCATCCCGATGGACAAACTCCACGCACCCTCTCGGGCATTTTGCACAGTTTGCCGTCACCGCACTGTTCTTTTGTATCCTTGTATATCTGCATAGAATCTATCGCCGCAGCCCATGTATAGAGACGACCGTATTTGGTGCATAAATCCGCGCGATTTTCGTAGCAATAGCTCTTTGCCGTTCCCTCGTTGTATTGGTAATTGAGATTTTTCGCCATCCAAGTCTGGTCGCCGATTTTCACAGTTTTGTAAGTTTGTCCATCACGTGCATCCTTCACAAAGCCACTTGTATCCTTGGAGAATGGAGCCGCATTCCCCGACTTTGGTTTCGCAGCAACTCCAGACGCAGGAACATTAGTCGAATCATCCTTGACGCAGCGGACCGGCAAATAATCAAGTTTTTCAATTTCTTTGAGAATCGTTACTGAAGAGTCTTTTGGCGACACCATGACACTGTGTGCGTAGTAGCAATTCGAGTCCGTGACACTCCAGAAGAAAGCCGTACTATCTAACAAGACATGTTCCATGTGGACGAGGCCTGTCGGGAGCGCCGAGAAGCCGTATGCGTCCTGATTATATTCCTCGCCCCAGCCGTTTCTCGCTTTAAGGGCTTGCCCTGCGAAATCAACTCCCCCTACGGAAACGAACAAAGTATTCCATTCGTCGTCCGAGGGCAAGTGCCAGCCATCAGGGCAAATCCCCTGCACCTGGGCGGGCACCGAACATATTGCACCGCAGAAGCAACATTTTTCTGGATTCACGGATTCGCTGACGAGTCTTGCGGAATCTACAGCAGCAGCCCAAGTATAAAGAGTCCCCGTAACGTCACATGTCTTGTTTTGTCTATCGAGGCAAGTCGCCTCGTTGCACCATCGATAACCATCTATTTTAGAGCAACCCATTTTCAGAGTGTCTATGTAATTGAGGTTTTCCGCCATCCATGTCTGGTTGCCAATTTGAACCGTTTTGTATTTATGTCCGTCACGCGCATCCGTCAATGTACCGTAATTGATTTTGGGATTCGAGCGTTCCTCCTTCGGCACGTCCTTTGGCGGCGCATCGACAGAATCATTGGAGCCGCCTTTGAAAAGAGTAAGTGAGCAGACAATTACCGCGACAAGGTATGCGGCCAATAAAATCGAACTTACGATTCTTTTTGCCCTGAAACCCGTTGGACTCGGCCTGTTCATAATGGTGAGCAAGAGAAGCCCGGCCAATACAAAAAACGTTTCAAAAACAGCCATATTTTACTCCATAGTTTGAACTTGTATTCAGAGTAATCTTGTTTGGGGCAAGTGTTTCGACCGAAGTGTTTTCTTTCGGGGGATGATATGGTTCTGTAATGAGTTTGTAGCCAACCCAAAGCATGATGCAGATGAAGATTAGGCCAAGGAAGGCTTTGAAAAGGTGGCCAAGGCAACCT
>CAMZGI010000364.1 GCA_947306305.1 uncultured Fibrobacter sp. | reverse complement strand
CACCAAACGCAAACGCATTTGCAAGGAACAGCAAGGAAACAATCAAACGAAATCGCTTCATCATACTGCGTCACTAGCTCATCAAACCGCAAGCTCTACTTTGCGAGTCTTATGCAGAATCCCGACAAGCAAAAGCACCAAGCCCCCGACAAACATCAACACGACGATGCTCACGCCAACAAAGCAACAATAGAACTGGTAATCAATCGCGAGTTCATCCCAGCTGAGTTCGCCATCCGTCGAAGCCATCGACTTTACGATGAACTTGTTCCCGACCCTACTTGCATATATCTCCAGCGGAACCTCGCTTGCATTCACCGCCGAAAAATCGAACCATTCCGCCATGCGGTCCAAAATTTCATCGGACGCGTAAAGGACGAACGTGCATTCCGTATCGCCATTAATCTGGAAAAACGTCTTGTCGAAAAACGGCAAGTTCGAACCGCCAAACAAGCTGGGGATTGCCGCATAGCTCACCTTGCCATAAAAAAGGTCTTCTTCGACAAAAAAGCTTTTAGCGAGCGGGTAAATGTAAAACGAGACCCAACAGGACAAAAACATCAGCAGCAGACCAAAATTGACAAATACAACTTTACGGACTCTAAATAAAGACATTACAAACCCTACTGTTTAGACTTGAATATAAAGAAGAAGGTCGCAAGCAAAAGCACCAGCGATAAAAAGTAAAACGCGAGAGGAACATTCGCCGACAACGAGATTTCTTTCAGGTTTTCCATCTGGAAAAAGTGAAGCAGTTCGTCGCTTGCGCTGAGCGTCTTGTCGTTATCAAACTGCCCCCACGCATTATGCAAATCCCCATTTTTTTGCAACAGAGAATCGACCCGGCTTTCAAGCGGGCCCGGCAAATCTAGGCGGTCGTCATGCGGCACGTCATAGCCAGCCTTAGCAGAATCAAGCTTGCGCAAAAGGATGTAAGACGAATCCATCGGGAGTTCCGCCACCGCTCGATAAACTTGCTCCAGCTCGTCAAACCACGCCATTCGCTCTGACAAATACCGATGCAAGCACGATACTTTAGCAATCACGTTCGTTCTAAAAAGCAAAACTTGCGCCGAAGGCGGAGCCGAAAAACCGGCATGCTTGAGCTTTTCAACGCCGCTGTCAAACGAAACAGCCACCTCGCGAAGCATCATCATCTGCGAAATCACCACCGCAGAGTCAATATCGTACCCCGTCCGCACACGCTCCATCGAGCGCATCAAACTCGCTTCGGCAAACTGGTAATCGCAAAGCGACTTGACATATTGCGAATAAATGGCGACCTGCGGTTTTTGCGAAACGTAAAACAACGCGGTCAAGCAAACCGTAAGGACTAATACAAGCCAAACCCACGGGGTTTGAATTTTCAAATGCAAAGTTTCAGCAATTGTCTTTTTCTTTTGCTCAGTCACAACTAGAAATTACCTTTTTTTCTACTTTACGAATAATGAAACGTCGTCATTTGCTCGCTTTTTTCGCCCTTTTATGCAACTTCACTGGCTGCACCGTTGAACGTGCCGAGGAACAAATCCTCGCAAGGCATGTAAACGGCGTCAAAAAGACTTCCATCTGGGTTTACCCGGACGGAGAAATCCTCAAACGCAACGAGTGGTACAACGACGGCATCAAGGAATTGGAAATCCCGTACAAGAACGGCGAGCCGCACGGCGAGTTCAAGCGTTGGACAGGTTTTGGCGACGTGGCGATGATCGGGCGATACAACAAAGGGCTTCGCGACGGCAAATGGACTAGCTACTACAGCAACAAAAGAGTCGAAGCTATCCGCTACTACAAGGACGACCACCCCATTGGCGACTGGGAAGGCTGGCATTACAAGGCGAACTCCGACGAAGAAAAAGTCAAGTCGTTCGAAGAACATTACAACGACAACGGCGACTCGGTTGGCATTTGGAAAAAATGGCACCGCAACGGAAAAATCGCAGTCGAGAATTCATGCTTTGGCACTACAAGTCAAGGCATCTTGAAAAAATACGAGCCTGACGGCACTATGGAACTGGAGCAGAATTGCAAACAAGGTATTCAAGACGGATTGACGCATTACTACTTCCCGAGCGGAAAGAACATACAAATTCGCGAATTCTGGAAGCAAGGCAAGCTTGACGGGCCACGCACGTTCTATTACGGAAACGGCAAAATTCAAAAGCAGGAATTCTGGAAAGACGGGCTCCGCGATTCGACATGGCAACTGTTCGATGACGAAGGGAACGTTCTCGCATCCACGGTCTTGCAAGATAACGCCCGAACGGATTACGGTCTTTGCGGAGAATTCAACGGCAACACGACTTTGTATAAAGTCTGCGCGGAATCGACATTTGTCCGCACTTCGGTCGGAGATCTTTTAGACGGGCGGCTTTGGTATTTTAAAAAAGGCCATGTGCTGCGATACGAAGAAGTCTGGAACTCGGGGCTTATCATGGAAAGCCGCAGCTTTTACCCGGACAGTTTGGGCGGCAAAATGGCAAGCGAAGGCACTTGGCAAAACGAGGTGCGGCATGGCATTTGGCGGAACTGGTATAAAAGCGGAATCCTACGCGACAGCCTCACGTACGTGAACGGGGAACGCGTAGGCGACCAGTTCAGCTACGATAGCACTGGCAAGCTCACCATCCACAAGACCGAGAACGGCAAGAACCGCCCTGTGATTATGCATTTGTTAAACTAGTTACTAGTTAATAGTTACT
>CAMZGI010000363.1 GCA_947306305.1 uncultured Fibrobacter sp. | reverse complement strand
CGCTCGAACTAGACTGTTCAACACTAGAGCTAGACGAAGTTTCGCTCGAACTGGACTCAACGCTGCTAGAAGAAGCAACACTAGAGCTGCTCGGCAAAATGCTCAAATCCGTAGTCCAAATAATCCCATTGCAAACCGCATTCTGCGATGTCGCATTGTTGTAAATCAAAGCGCACTTGATGCTATTCGCGCACACCGGGTATTTGTCGGCATTATCAACAGCAATCGCCTTTTGTTCTGGGCAAGTTCCAGCCTTAGACCAAATTGCATAAACCTTCGTATTCGTGCAAGTATTGCCGTCTATAGAAGTGATTGCATTATAAACGTTATCCAGATTTTCTTTCAAAGACCAACCGACAAAGTCAAAACCCTCCTTTACTGGGGTCGGGAGCTTCGCCAAGGAATCGCAAACAAAAGTCTTTACAGCTTCATTCGTGAAATAGCCGCCGTTCAATTCATAAGTCACATCGAACTTTTTGTCCTTGAACCCCGGATCTGGAACAGCGACAGAGTCCGCAACGAACTTTGCCCTAATATCGACATCGAATTCAGGCATATCAAAAGTGCAAGAACCATTAGCACCCACCACAGCCGGAACAGAACCCGGCCCCATCGGGATTTCAACTGGTTCGACCATATTGCAAGTAATAGTCGTATTTGGATCAAGATACTTGGAGACCGTAATCGAGCTCAACTTGTAGCCCTTGTCGGCTGTCGGAGTCACAGTCACCTTAGTCCCCGGCTTGGTGCGGTCGGTCAAACGATCGTTAAATGTCGCAGTGACTCTACCATTGGATGCTCTGTGGAGATTCACAAGAAAACGCAGCGATTCATACGAAGCCTTTACATAAACATCGTAATTAGGCATCAAGAAACTCAATTCAAACTTTTCAACCGAAGCTTCTTCTTGTTCCTCTTCCGTTTCACCGTAAGACTTAAAAACGGTATAGGTCTTGAGCATCTTGCCCTTTGGAACGATTGGAGATACAGCCACCCAAGTGTCAGGCGAAGCCTCTGTTACAATCTGGTTGTTATACATAAGATCGAAAGATTGTTCTTCCTTGCTTCCAACCTTTTCAATTTTGTAACTTGCAGCATGAACGCCCGCCACCAAAGCAAGCATCACCCCCAAGCTAACGTAAACGCTGTTCTTCATACTCTTCCTTTTTACTCTTCCGGTTTAGCTTTACAGCATATTATGTACAACCAACCCCACCATATTATAATATATTTTCTTGGATATCTACGAGAAAAATTAAGAAAAAGATTACAAATAATAACTTTATTCACTATTAGGTTCATTTTTTTAATAAAAATGGGTAAAAATACGGCACTTTTAATTTTTTTGATATATTTACCGCAGCAAATTTAATGGAAAATATGGAAGAACCGAGAAAAAAAGGCATCAACCCCGTCGAAAACAAGAAAGAGCAAGAACGCTGCATCCTAGTGGGTATCGCAACGCCCAAGATTCGCCCGTGGCTTGCCGGAGAACAGCTCGCCGAACTGGGGCGACTCGCCGAAACCGCAGGCGCCATCGTGACGCGGAGTTTTTTGCAGCGGGTGCAGAATTTTAGCCCAGCAACACTCATTGGCGAAGGCAAGGTGAACGAAGTCAAACGCGCCCTTGAAGAAGACAACGCCAAGATGGTCGTGTTCGACGATGACCTTTCGGGTTCGCAGGTGCGAAACCTCGAAGAACGCATGCCGGGAATCAAGGTTCTCGACCGCACGGGGCTTATTTTGGACATTTTCGCGAAACATGCGGTGACCGCCGAAAGCCGCCTGATGGTCGAAGTCGCGCAATTGCAGTACATGATGCCGCGTCTCACGGGCGCGTGGACGCACCTTTGCCGCCAGCACAATGGCGGCATCGGCACCAAGGGGCCGGGCGAAACGCAGCTCGAAACAGACCGCCGCATGATCCGCAAACGCATTCAGGAACTCAAGAAAAAGCTCGAAAAAATCGAAGACGCTCGTGAGCAGCAAGCAGACAAGCGAAGCGATATTTTCCAAGTGGGAATTGTCGGCTACACGAACGCGGGCAAATCCACGCTCACGAACCGCTTGACCGGCGCCGATGTTTACGTTGAAGACAAGCTCTTTGCCACGCTCGACAGCACCACGCGAAAGCTCTACCTCGATGGCGAAAACATCATCTTGAGCGATACCGTCGGATTTATCCGCAAGCTCCCCCACAACTTGATTGAGACGTTCAAGAGCACGCTTGGCGTGGCCGCCCACGCGGACTGCATCTTGGAAGTTGTCGATGGAAGCGCACCCGATTACCGCGACCATCTCGAAGTCACGCACAAGACGCTCGAAAGCATCATCGACAAGGACACGCCTCGCCTACGCGTGTTCAACAAGGTCGAAGTCGCCGACGAAGCGCGCCGCACGGAACTCTTGCAGAACTACCCGGACGCGATCCAGATTAGCGCCAAGGAGAACATCGGCATGGAACGTTTACGCGCTGCCTTCAAGGAACAGCTCGAACGCTGGCATGAAAAACGCACCGCTGCCGAAGAAAAAGAAAAGGAACTCGCCGAAGCACCGTGGCCGCCGGAGGAGTAAACAGTAAACAGTAGGCAGTAAACAGGATTAGTTTGGCGGCTCCGCCGCGATTATAAAAGGCTCAAAGGGGCATAGCCCCGACCTCAAACCTCACCCCTGTAACCTGAAACCTGACCCCTATCTCCTAACCACC
>CAMZGI010000362.1 GCA_947306305.1 uncultured Fibrobacter sp. | reverse complement strand
GCTCATGCCAAGCATCATGGAGAGGATAAAGATGATGGTTTTTTTCATTTTAAAATGGATGATTTTGCGGTCTGTTACTTCGTTGTGGCAAACACCACCTTGAAGTGGTCGACTTGGTCAGTCGTCTTGGCCTCGAAGGTGTAGCTTGCTATGTGGATAAATTTGGGATTAATTTTCGGCGGACAAAAATAGGGAAAATTTTGTTTTTGACCTCTAAACCGCATGGGGTTCTTTTTTATTCTTTCCGTTCTGCGCAAAACACGGTCAAATTCCGCAAGGCTTCAAGTGTTTCCGACTCAGGGAAATGCTTCAATGTGTCCGATGTTTTTTGCAGGTATTCGGGCAACAAAACCTTGGCTTGCTCCGTGTTTTCGCTGTCGAGCATGTCGTCGCGGAGCTGGAACAAGATGCCGAAATTGAGGCCGAAGTCGGCAATGTGTTGCACTTGCTCGGGCGTTGCCTCGACCGACATGGCACCTGCCGCGCAGCACGAACGCATCAACCGGGCGGTTTTGCGGGTGATGATATCGAGGTATTTTGTCGTTTTTTCCAACTGCGGGACACAGTCGGCGAATATGTTTTGCATCAATTCTCCTTCGCTCATGGCGGCAGTGGTGAGCAGCATTTCCTGTAGGATGGCGTAGTCGTCAGGGTGGGAGAGGAGCAGCATGGCCTTGGCCAAAAGGTAGTCGCCGGCCAGCACCGCCGAGAGGTTGCCGAATTGGGCTTTCACGGAGGCTTTACTACGGCGTTGGTCGGAGTCGTCCACCACATCGTCGTGGATTAAGGTCGCGCTGTGCACCATTTCCACGAAGGTGGCCGCCCGCAAAGTCTGCCCGTTGACTTCGCCGAACAGTTTCGCCCCGAGCAGCACCAGAATCGGCCGCAAGCGTTTGCCCCTTGTGTCGCTCACATAGCGCATGATGCTGTTCATTGGCTCGGTTTCGGCTTTCAGGGTCTGCTCGAAGAAAGCCTCAAACTGCTGCAATTCAGCGGCAATGGGGTGGATGATGTCGTTCAAGTTTTTCACGCGGCAAAGGTAGAAAATCCAATTGCACGATAAAAATAGCAAATTCTGTCAAAAACTGCTATAAAAAAAGTGCAATTTTTCAAAAAACTGCATGATTTATGATGCAATTTTTGTAATTTTGCAAAGTCGAAAAAGCGAAACACTATGCAAAACCTGATAAAAACTTTTCGCATCCAATTGGAAATCACGCCAATGGACTTTTTTAGGTCTTTCCACGAAACTATCAACTGGGAAAACCGTCTGATTGGGTTGCTCGGTCCGAAGGGCGTAGGCAAATCCACTTTGCTGTTGCAACACATTCGCAAAACACATCCTTTGGACGAGACACTATATGTGCAGGCCGACGATTTCTACTTCACCACCCATCGCCTGTTCGACTTGGCTTACGACTTTTTCGCCCTTGGGGGCAAATACCTTTACATTGACGAAATTCACAAGTACAAGAATTGGTCTACTGAAATCAAGCAGATTTACGATCAATTGCCCCTGTTGCACGTGGTATATTCCGGCAGTTCGCTGTTGGACTTGGAGAAAGGCGGTGCCGACCTCAGCCGACGCACACGCGAATACAAGATGCCCGGTCTTTCGTTTCGCGAATACCTCAATCTTTCCTTGGGCTGGAATCTAAAACCCGCCTCTTTGGATGAGGTTTTGGCCGGTAAAGTCAATTTTCCATATAAGGAGTATCGTCCGCTGAAATACTTCAAAACTTACATGAAATCAGGGTTTTACCCCTTTTTCGGCGAGCCTGACTACCTGCCTAAACTCAAGCGGGTCGTCATGACTACGGTAGAGGAAGACATTCCGCGCTATGCCGAGATGTCCATATCATCGCGCGAGCAACTGAAAAAACTGATGTATGTATTGGCGCAAAGCGTTCCCTACAAGCCCAACTATTCCGAACTCGAACGCGATTTGGGCATTCCGCGCAACTCACTTCCCGATTACATCGCCTACCTCGAAAAAGCCCGCTTGTTGTCAGCACTGCGAGAGAACACTTCCGGCAACGGCATCCTGCGCAAAATCGACAAAATCTATTTGGACAACCCCAATATGGCTTTTGCACTTTCCGACACCGAACCTGACATCGGCAACTTGAGAGAAACCCTTTTCATCGCATGGTTGAAAGACCTCTACCCACTGACCGCCTCCCCTATTTCTGACTTTGAAATTGACGGACGCACTTTCGAGGTGGGTGGTAAAAAGAAAGGAAAAAAGCAAATAGAAACGGCTTCGGAAGGCTACATCGTCAAAGACGACATCGAATATGCTTACCAAAATATCATTCCGCTTTGGATGTTTGGTTTTGTGTATTAGGTTTGCACGGTATTGGCTGATTTTTAAAGATGTCAAGAAATGAATTCTTGTTATAGAAATAGTCTTCGCGTCTTCTTTTATTCTTTCGGCTAATACTGATAAGCCGCAGCTTATATCGGTATTTTTGTCATTGCATATTTAAATGGTATCTTCTCTTGTTCTAACCGTGAATTGCTTTCTTTTAGGCATCTGAACATTTCCATTTCTTCTTGTGTAAGGCACAACTCTTTTTCAACGTTTGTCTCCGTGCCTTTATCGCCTTCATAATATTTATCAAAAGTATCTTGATCCATCAAAAAACTTATGACCTGACTAAAATGCGTTCTTATTTCCGATAAGATTTGAAATCCTTGTGCATCCAAATCAC
>CAMZGI010000361.1 GCA_947306305.1 uncultured Fibrobacter sp. | reverse complement strand
CAGTGGCGTTTGCCATTTTTACGACCATCGCATTTATCTGGATTTTCGAAAATGACCTGCATACTTTCAATTACAAAGTCTTTCTTTGGTTATCCCATTACCCCATTGCAGCCACGATACTTGCGCTCACGGTTTCGCTCGTTCAAGAATCCCGGAAAAACACCAGCAAGATTCCACAAATCGCGGCAGGAGCCATCTGGCTCGTCATTTCCATCGCCTTGACACTTAGCTTCCCCAAAAGCTACCACATTAGCCAACTAAAGTATATCGAAACTACATACGCGTTCTTCTACACAACCGTATTCCTAAGTCTGTTCGTCGCTCCATTCTTCAAGCAAAAAGACGAAAACGGATTCTGGGTTTTCTCGATGAAGAACATAAAAGCAGCCGTCACCGCAATCGCCATTTCAGCAGCCTTGCTCATCGCTCTTGACGGGCTCCTGTTCGGATTCTTCAACCTGTTCGACATCAAGGTGTCTGTCCGGCCCTTTGCGTATTCAGCGATTATCAGTTCATGCGCCATATTCCCCATCTTGTTCTTCTCCGGCATCCCCTCCATTGACGACTGCCAGCAAGAAACGCCCGCTTTGAACAAATTCCAGACCAGCACGAACAAGTTCCTATTTTTGCCGGTGCTTTCGCTCTACATCATCCTCCTTTACGCCTACATCGCAAAAATCATCATCCAGTGGGAAATGCCCAAGGGAATGGTCTCCTATCTCGTTTCGGCTTCCATGCTGCTCATGCTTTTGCGGGTCACGCTGATGCACCCCGAACGGATCAACCCCAAGCCATCCTTTGAAAAGAAACTCCTGAAAATTCTCCCCGCCGCCTGCATCCCCCTCGTCATTTTGATGTCCGTCGGCATCATGCGTCGATACTCCGATTACGGGATTTCCGAAGGCCGCTATTACGTTGCCGCCATCAACATTTTCTTCTATGCCATTATCGCCATTTTGCTCATTGACAAAATCAAATGCAAATCCAGATACATCGCCATCGTCTTCTGCAGCATGTTCTTCATCGCCACCAACGGTCCCCTGAGCGCCATCAACGTCACGCACCGCATCTGGACGGGCAGCATCACAAAAGCGCTCGCCGAACAAGGCTTCAGCGAATTTCCGCTAAACGAGGAAGATACCAAAAAGTTCATCGACCAATTGAAAGCACAAAAAAGTTCTCAATCTGAAATAATTCTCTCGCGAATAAAAGAAGCAAGTATAAGAAAAGACTATGAAATCGACCAGTACATCGCTAAAGGAGCCGCTTCCAGATATATTTCTGCAATAAATTTTGGAACAACTCCTGAAGATTTAAATAAGCCGAAAGACGAGCCCGTTATCAGCAAGCACATAAACAACACCAAAGACGATTATTTCGACATTCCACAAAACGCAACCAAAGCAAATCACTTTTCCAAAACTATCCCCAACGAAGATTACGAGTTACGCAACGACACCCTGTTCTTCAAATTCAAAGCCAAGAAAATCGACAAGACATTTGATTTCTTTATTACCAAGCAAGCCTTGGAACAAAAAGACGTAAAAACAATCAAAACCGAAGGTGCCCAAATCAGTGTTGAAAGCCTGGACGTAACGATATGGGATAAACCAGAAAAAAACAATTACTTCCACATAAGCGGCATCCTTTTCTTGGAGTAAATTATGGACTTTACAAAGATCAAAAAATACCCGAGCCAAATTTCCACCGCGTTCAAGCGGTTCCCGCTCGCAGCGGCACTTGCCGTTTTCTCTACAATCGCCTACATCGTCGTTTACGAAGGCGTAGATACCACCAGCGAACTAGCCACCAGATTCCTGCTCTGGCTTTCAATCTACCCCATAGCGGCAATGTTTATTTCGCTAGACACCGCGCTGGTCCAAGAATCTTTAAAAAACACAAGCCTAAAGCCCCAGATTTTTACGGGATTAGCGTGGCTCGCCATTTCATGGGCAATAACATTATACCCAAATAAATTAAATAATTTCGAAATAGTCCAAGCCATAGGGGCGTTAGTATTCATATACGCGACAGCTATTTTAGGCGTGTTTGTCGCTCCGTTTTTCAGACAAAAGAACGAAGACGGATTCTGGGTGCACCTGACCAAAACAGTCAAATCACTCGTCGTCTCTGCAATCGTTGCCGGAATTCTGCTAGCTGCAATGGAACTCCTTTTTCTAGGATTCTTTGGCCTGTTCGGCTTTGAAGACCCTTCCGAAAAACCATTCTTTTACATATCCATTTTCTGCTCATGCACCGTGCTCCCGCTCCTGTTCCTTTCTTCTCTCCCGACCTTCGATGAATGCATAGAAACGCCCCCCGCGTTGAGCAAGTTCACCACAAGCATCTGCAAGTTTTTGTTCATCCCGGTACTCACCGTTTCCATCGTGCTCTTTTACTGCTATATCCTCAAGTTCTTCATCACGCAAGACGTGCCTTACGAAGTCATCATTTGGCTCGTCGTCGCCTTCATGGTTTTCATGCTGGCGTTAAACACCGTCATGTACCCGTCACGCCTGAGCGAGAGCCCGAGCCTCGAAAAGAAAGTCCTTCAAATTTTCCCCATCGCAATATCCCCCCTCGTCTTCTTGATGACCTTATCCATACCACACACGACGTTCGGTGAAATTGATGAGATGACCATCTACCTTATCGCGACAAACATCTTTTTCTACGCCGCCATCGTCATACTGCTCATCGACAAAATCAAGTGCAAGT
>CAMZGI010000360.1 GCA_947306305.1 uncultured Fibrobacter sp. | reverse complement strand
CTAGCAAATCGAGTGTTGCGGAAATAAGCTAAGCTTGTTGGTTCACAACCTTGTGGACCACAACATTGTGTACTTTTTGGTGCACAACATTGTGTACCGACGAAAAAATAATGTATATTTATAGGCAGAGGTTTTTATGAACGACGCTTTTATATACGGATATGCGGTTGAGGGGGATAACTTTACAGACCGCGAAAATGAGACTAAAAGACTTAAGGCAAATTTCGAGCACGGAATAAATACCTTGCTCATTTCTAACCGCCGTATAGGCAAGACCTCTCTTGTCCGCCATGTGGGGCGCTTGGTGAACCCCAAAAAGGCTTTGGTTGTTTATCTGGATATTTTTGATTGTCGTAGCGAATACGATTTTTACAATAAGCTTGCGACAGCCGTATTGCAGCAAACTTCGTCAAAGATTGACTCTATACTCCAGAATGCCAAAAATTTCTTGAGCAGAGTTTCGCCCAAAATCAGTGTGGGGCCGGATCCGACTTCTGATTTTTCGTTGTCGCTTGGAATTACGCCCAAGGAATACGCTCCCGATCAAATTTTAAATTTAGCTGAAAATATTGCAAAAAAACAAAAAAAACGCATTGTCATTTGCATTGACGAGTTCCAGCAGATTGGCGAATTCCCTGATTCTGTTTCTGTTCAAAAACGGCTTCGTGGCGCGTGGCAGTTGCAGCAGAATGTTTCTTATTGCCTTTTTGGAAGTAAAAAGCATTTGCTCACGAATATCTTTCAGAACAAGAGCATGCCATTCTACCAGTTTGGAGATGCTATATATTTAGGTGTTATCTCTACAGAAAAGTGGGTCCCTTTTATTTGTGAAAAATTTAAAAAAAGGGGGCTACATATTAGTGAAGATATGGCATCAAAAATTTGCAGTGAAGTAGAGAATTATTCGTCTTATGTGCAACAGTTAGCATGGTTGGTAATGCTGCATACAGAACACAATGTCACTCCCGAAATAATCGATGTTGCTGTGAATGAACTTGTTGCGCAAAATTCGGCGCTATTTATGCAGCAGACGGAAGGGCTTTCCAGTTATCAGATGAACATGCTTCGTGCGATTGCGGCTGGGGTTCATGACGGGTTCCTGTCGCAGGATGTATTGGACTCTTATCGACTTGGCACAAAATCGAATGTCTCAAGAATCAAGAAGGTCTTGATTGATCGTGATTTGGTGGAACTGCGCGAAACAGGCCTCTACATCAGTGACCCTGTATTCAACAAATGGTTTAGGCGCTTTTAGGTCGGAAAGTTGAAGCTCTAAGTTCTAAGTTCTGCCTACTATTTTTCTAAATTTACCCCGTTCAAATTTAAGACGTGATATATTCACGAGGTGATACAATATGGCTATGCAAGATATGAATGACCAAGTGCAAGCTCGCTTGGCTAAGCTCGATAAGTTCAAGGAAATGGGTGTAGAGGCTTATCCTCACAAGTTTAACAGAACCCATGATTCCAAGGTTTTGAAAGAAAATAAGGAAGCTTTGATGGCTTCTAAGGAACCGGTTGCATTTGCTGGCCGCGTGGTTCGCTTTAATCGCAAGGGCAAGATGTGCTTTATGCACTTGAAGGATCGCTACGGTCGCTTGCAGGTCGTTGTTGCCCGTGACGAAGTGGGCGAAGAAAATTACGAAATCGTGAAGATGACCGACCTCGGCGACTTCATCGGCGTGAACGGTACGATGTTCGAAACGCAGAGCGGCGAATACTCTGTGCGTGCCGAAAAGGTCACGATGCTTTCGAAGGCAGTGCGCCCGCTCCCGGTCGCCAAGGAAAAGATTGACGAAAACGGCAACAAGGTCGTGTTCAACGAATTTGCAGACGTGGATACCCGTTACCGCCAGCGTTACATCGACATGGCTTTGAACGACGACGTGAAGGAAGTCTTCATCAAGCGTTCCAAGATCATGCAGGCTATCCGCGAATACCTCATCGAAAAGGGATTCATCGAAGTCGAAACGCCGACGCTCCAGCCGATTTACGGTGGCGCAAACGCTCGTCCGTTCACCACGCACCACAACGCTTGCGACATGACGCTCTACTTGCGCGTCGCTCCGGAACTTTACCTCAAGCGCTGCATCGTGGGCGGCATGGAAAAGGTCTTTGAATTCTCGAAGAACTTCCGCAACGAAGGCATGGACCGCACGCATAGCCCGGAATTCACCGGTCTCGAATTCTACGAAGCTTATGCCGACTACAACGACATGATGGTCCACTTCGAAAACATCTACGAACGCGCTTGCATTGCTGCAAACGGCACCACCAAGATTGACTACCAGGGCAAGGAAATCGACTTCAAGGCCCCGTGGCCGCGCTACAGCATGATCGAAGCTATCGAAAAGTTCGGCGGTCTCAAGGTCAATGAAATGAGCGACGGCGAAATCAAGGCCAAGATGGAAGAACTCGGTGGCCACCTCGACGGCGAATTCTCTCGCGGTCGTGGCATTCTCGAACTCTTCGAACTCACTGTCGAAGACAAGCTCATCCAGCCGACGTTCATCAAGGACATGCCGACCGAAAGCACTCCGCTTTGCAAGAAACACCGCACGATCGAAGGCCTTATCGAACAGTTCGAACCGTATGCAAATGGTTGGGAACTCGGTAACGCTTACACCGAACTTAACGACCCGATCCGTCAGCGTGAACTCCTCGAAGATCAGGTCCGCCGTGGCCGCGGTGGTGAAGGCGAAACGCACCCGATGGACGAAAACT
>CAMZGI010000359.1 GCA_947306305.1 uncultured Fibrobacter sp. | reverse complement strand
TCCGCCCACGAATAAAGCCGCCCATAACGTTTGCAGTTGCGAGAATCATTTTCTGGGCAAAAACTGCCGGGCGTTTCAAAATTCAAGTTCTCCGCCATCCACGTCAAATTGCCTATTTCCACGACACCATAAGACTGCCCATCACGCGAATCCGTAAACGACTCCGAACACGCGGCGAGCAGAAACAAAACGACCGCCAACGCCCAATATTTAAAAGACCAAAATCTATAACAAGAAAGTTCCATACTTTCAAATATACGATTCTTCGTCATTGACTGCGGATTGCCTATAAAAAAAATCCTGTGGAGAACCCGAAGGATAACTCGCACAGGATACCTTAAATAAACTAAATACTTTTGCTATCCAAGGTGGAACAACTTCATAATGGACTTGAGGATATTCGAGAACATGCCGCCAGATTTAGAAGAACTGCTCGACGTTGAAGAAACGGTCGCTTTCGCTGTACTTTGCGTTTGAGCTGAAGCCGTTTGGACAGGTTCTGCCTTAACTGGAGCGGGCTCCGGCTTGACAGGCTCTGGTTTTGCAGGTTCGGGTTCATTCACCGGAATCGCTTCCATCTTGACCGTTTTTGCCTCTGCCTTCGCCACATCAACAACCGACGGCTTCGGCGGCTCTGGAACAGCACTTGGTTCTTTAATCGCGGCACCCTTGCAAAGAGCAACCACACGCGACATTGACTTGGCGAGAGGCCAATCATATTTGTCTTTACGCACGTTGCTATGGAAAAACACACCCGCATAATTCGTCGCGGCATCAGCGGACTTGAACGGCTCGTCATTTGCAACAAAGTTGAGCGGAATCGAATGTTTAGCCGAGAGATACTTGACCAAAGCAGCCACAGCCCCCATTTGTTCCTGAGTCATGGTCGCATAATACTTGTAACCGCGATAATCGTAAGCCTCGTACAAATCCGTCTCGTTTTGAGCACAATAAGAATTCCCGTAGGCATCAATCAGCTTGCCATCTTTCAACGTAAGCGGGCCATAGTTCGAAATCTCGATACCAATCGACTGCTTGGACATCACCGAATTGCCGCCCAACGCACTTGAACCGAGATGATAGCTCCAGAACTGGTCCGGGAACAGCTCGTAAATACGCCCACCGCGGTCAACAACATAAGAAACCGAAACGTGGTCCCCCGCTTTGGTGAGAGCCGCGAGATCGGACATGATGTAGCCCACCGTAAAATGGAGGCAAATGCTTTTTTTGGGAGTCACAGTCTGGTAATAGTAAGACTGATCCGACGGGCGAATGGAACGAATGCTAAATCCGTCCGAAATTGGCGTAGTACCGCAATCCTTGTAAACCGTTCCGGCTGCAATTTTGAGAGTACTAGCAAACTGAGATTCTTTTTGAGTTATAGATGATGGATGCATGATAAGAAAATAATAAATTAGTTTTAACTTGTCATATAAAATCTAATTTACTTTGAACAAGTACAACTGGAGGCAAGCCATTTTGTAGTTTATTGCACAAATTAGGTTGAAAGACCCATCTTTAAAGAAGGAGATTTTATATGCAATTACACCGTTCCATCCCCTGCTTTGCCGCCATTTCGATTGCGGCACTCGCATGCACCGCTTGCATCGATAGCGAAAGCGCAAACGCCAACCCCCTTAGCGGCCCGGACAACAGCTCCATAGACCGCCTCAACGACAAAAGCACCTACTATTACCTTATAGACACCGTGCAACATCAAGTTAGGCTACATTCGACCGCCCAATGCAAAATGATCACGGGAGCCAAATACGAATGGGACACCTCCGCAGATATCAACTCGCTCCTTTACAACTATACATTCTCCGGCGACACGCTCTACCTAAAACACTACGACGAATCAGTCCTCGTTCGGACATCAGGAACGCCCGGCAGCCTTGACGGCACATGGAAAGTCGTGCGTTATTACAACGGATTGGGCTACGAAGTTCCCGGCGAAAGCAGCGGACTCACCGCCAACAGGCTCATCACCATATCCGGCGACAAGTTCGACGAAACAAGCGAAATCGCAAGCACATTCGACTGGACAAATACAATGGGATTCAATATGTCGCTGGACGCCATCATTAATACCCAGGACGGCATGAGCAATGGCCCCGGCGAAGCCAGCAGCAACCATTTCATAGAATCGGGAAACACTGACAATGTGGCTTATATGGCGACAATGTTGCACGAATTCACAATAATCAACAGAACAACGACTTCGCTAGAATTCGCGCGCAAAGGCAGAACGTTCTTGATGGAAATCGTAAACCCCAGATTAGGCAGCACCGGAAAGTCGGTCACCTACAGAATTTCTACAAACGGCCTAACATGCTCCAGCACTTACGAATCCTTTTACATAAATGAATACGCCTGCGACTGGAACGTGCCAGAACCGCTAGCATTCAGCAACAGCGACGGGTTTATCTACAACGCAGAAAAAATAAACAGGTACGATTTCGACAGATGCTTCCAAAGCTTGTTTAAGTAGGTTTTAGGGAGGGGGGCTTGTCGCTACTTTATCTTTTTTTTCTTGAAGATTTCACTTTATGACTCCAAGATAATTGCAAAAAAAACGGAAAATCAACTGATGAAGATTCAGCAACCACGGATTGCTGTTTTTGCAATTTCCCAGATTTAGCAACCATAGGTTGCCTTTTTTCTGTTTATCAAAAAGGGCAAGCATTGGCTGCCCTTTTGGGGCAAACGCATTTCGCCATTTTTCGTCTAA
>CAMZGI010000358.1 GCA_947306305.1 uncultured Fibrobacter sp. | reverse complement strand
CACCGACTTGTAGCCCAGCCCATATTGGGAAAGTTTTTCGTTATCCAGATAAATAGAAATCTGGTCTTTCTGTTCGCCAAAACGCGTAATGCGGCCGACACTTTCAAGCGGTCTTAAGTTATCCGCAAGTCCGTCCAAATATTCGCCCAGCTCACGGTAAGTCTTATTCTTGCTTTCAATCGCCAAAAGCATCGACGAGGCGTCACCAAAATCATCCATCACGATGATTGCAAGGACACCAGCCGGCAAACTCGACTTGAACTGCGAAACTCCATGCTTGAACTTGCTCCAAAATGCGTCTTTGTCATACACGTAATCTTCAAGCGCCACCTGAACAATCACCATGCCATCGCGAGTCATAGAAGTCGTTTTGCTTTTTTTGACATCGCCATAAGTGAAGATGTAATCTTCAAGCGGTTTCGTAACACGGTCTTCCACTTCTTTTACAGTTGCACCGGGATAAACCGCAATCACAACACCCTGACGCACCGTAAATTCAGGGAACTCATTTTTTCGGTTAGCAGAAAGGCCATAAACGCCAAACAGCACCAAAATGCAGCAGAGCATAAACACAATGCCGCGATAGCGCATGGCGGTTTCAATAAAGGAACGTTTCTTTTTCATAGAATCCCCCTATTGAACAACAGTCTGATTAGCCGTCTGGACGCGGTCACCCTCGCCCACCTTGGACATTCCCTTTACCACAACGGAATCACCATCGTCAATTCCCTGCACCAAAAGCTGTGAACCATTTCCTAGAGAGGTTTCAACATTTTTTCTCATCGTTTTTCCACCACGGACGACCCAAACAAAAGAACGATTGTATTCATCCAAAAGCACCGCAGATGCGGGGAGTTCAACCCCCGTCACAGAATTTTTGCTATCGATGGACATTTCCAAAAGCATTCCCGGCAAAAGTTCACCGTTCTTATTTTTCAGTTCAGCTTCGATTTGGTAAGAACGCGAAAGCGGGTTTGCAGAAATCCCCTTATTTGTAATCTTCCCTTCAAAAGCTTTATCACCAAGCGCACCGACACGGACTTCTACCTTGTCGCCCACATTAAGCGAAGCCACATCTTTTTCAGGAACGGCAACGACCGCCTTAACCGTCGCGATATTCACGATGCGAAATACAGAAACACTCGGTACTACATTCTGCCCGACTTCAAGCGATTTGCCCGCAACAATCCCCGTCGCAGGAGCGTAAAGTTTGCAATCATCCAGCGCCTTTTGCGCAAGCTTTTCAGCCGCAATCGCTTGCCTGTACTTACTTTCGACATCCATCCACTGGATTTCAGAGATGGTCTTATTCTCATGCAACTTCTCCATACGGGCACGTGCATCTTCCGCCTGATTTTTCAAAGCAGAGGCAATCTCCAAGGCACTCTTTGCAGATGTATCATCCAAGGTCGCCACGAGCGCACCCTTGTTTACCTTTTTGCCTTCGGTCACACGCACCGACTTTACCGTCCCCGGCGAAGAAAAGCTCACCATCGTTGTCGCGACTTCGGCTACAGAACCCGCGTAACGCAACGAACTGCCGACATTCGAATTCTTAGCGACGATAGTCTCGACTTTAACTATCGGCGTTTGTTTCTGAGCGATTTTCTTGTCATTGCGAGAATTGAAGTCACTTTCGCAAGCAACAAGAGACAAAATCAAAAAAGGAAGTATGTACAATTTCGTATTCATACTTTAAAAAATATGATTTAGGCGAGTCAATTATAAGGTTAAAATTTCGCCAAAAACAGAAATTTTTACCATAATTTGCACTTTTTAGTGCTTATTTAGGCAAAATTGAGGTAATTTTTACTAGGAGCATTTTTTAACATTCATTATTCGATTTTATGAAAAGAAAGCCTACAAACGCAAATAACATAAAGAAAGCCGACCTTTCCCTATTAGATTTTTTGAAGCAGTCAAACACTGTTCCTGGGAAAATTGTCTTTTTTGAAAACATTGAAGGGCTAGACACATCTGGCTATTTTTACATACAAGGTCTTGCATTAGTTTTAATTGAAAAAGGCCACAGCACAATCGAAGTGAACACAACGACATACGAGTTGGAAAAAGGCTGTATTTTTGTCGTATTTCCAGGGCAAATCATCCATGTTATCAGCATAAGCAATGACATTAAACCGTTATGTATCGCGTGTTCAATGGACATGATGAACGACTTAATGTCTCAAGTCAAAGACAGTTTACAACTTTTTCAGCATGCAAAACAATCGCCATTCCAGAAAAAGGATGGTGAAAAATTTGAACAAATAAAAAAATCGTTCAGACACCTGCAAGAAAAAATTAAACTCACAAAAGACAATCGCTACCATTATCAAATCATTAAGAACCTTGTACTATCCATTGCGTTTGAATGCATCGACATTCTAACCGAAAAATGCATTGAGCCGCAAGGATCCAACCGCAAGAAAGCTTTATTCAACGCATTCCTGCAAAAAGTCGAAGAAGAACACCGCGAAAACCACAGCGTCAAACATTATGCCGATGAGCTTTTCGTTACTCCAAAATATCTTTCTACAGTCGTTGAAGAAATGAGCGGCAAAGGCGCAAAACAATGGATTAACGAATACATCGCCCTAGACGCGAAAGTTCTTTTGCAATCATCGCAAAAAGACATTCAAGAAATTTCCAATGACCTGAACTTTATTGATGTCGGCTTCTTCGGGAAATTTTTCAAGCGCATGACAGGGATGACGCCCAAAGCCTTCCGCGAGAAAAA
>CAMZGI010000357.1 GCA_947306305.1 uncultured Fibrobacter sp. | reverse complement strand
GAGCTGCTGCTGGATTCCGGGTCGAGCCCGGAATGACGGGATGAGCTGCTAAGGAGATTCCCGATCGAGTCGGGAATGACAGGGGAAGACGAGTCGTCGGAGCATGCCGCCAAAGCCACAAAACAAGCCGTAAGCCCTGCGGCAATACTCGCATGAATCTTGAAATTGCAAAACATAACCAAACAATCCTTTACAAATTAATTACGCGTTCGGGTCTTCTGGATGGATACGCGCGATGCTTCCGACCGTAGCGCGAGTAGCCTTGACCAAGTCCGCTGGCGCAACTTTCAACTGGAGTCCGCGTTCGCCTGCACTCACGTAAATGTAAGGAAACTGCATGGCGGTCTCGTGAATGAATATGGGAAAGTTCTTCTTGAGTCCAAGCGGGCTGCAACCACCGCGAATGTATCCGGTGAGCGGGGTCAAGTCCTTGAGCGGAACGGTATCGATTTTTTTGTTGCCGCTGACCTTTGCGGCCCCTTTCAAATCGACTTCGAGATTCCCCGGCACAACGCAAATGAGGTAGCCGATTTTATCGCCGTGAACAAGAATCGTCTTGAAAACCTGATTGATGTCTTCGCCCAGACTGTCTGCCACATGCTGCGCTCCAAGATCGTTTTCATCGACCTTGTATGGGATGAGCTCGTACGAAATTTTCTGCCGGTCCAAAATGCGGGCGGCGTTTGTCTTTTTGATTTCCATAAAACCTCTATATTGGGCAATTTTACCCTTAAATATTCCATTTTCAAATATAAATCTTTGTCGGACCTAGTTGCATTTTCCTATTATGAATGTTAAATTGAATTTTGTAGAGTCTTACGGATAGAGGGTAGCTTTTTATGGAATTGATTAAGGTTGATTACGACCTATTCAAGAAAATCTTGAAAGAGATTCCATCAAATATTTTTTTCAAAGATACTGAGTGTCGATACATTTTTTCGACGCATTATTGGCGTCATCTTCAGGGGGCGGAAGACCCTTCTTGGGACATTGCCGGAAAGACTGATTTGGAAATCCGCAAAGATACGGAAAACGCAAAACTTGCCATGGAGCAAGACCGCGAAATTATCCGCACGGGCAAAGGCACAAAGTACGTTATCCAGATTAATCAGGATGGCAGGACGGAGTATCTGGAATTAATCAAAAATCCTGTCCGTGACGATAACGGAAAAATTATTGGCATCGTAGGGCTTATCAACGATGTGACCGAAAAGATTCTGCTTGAAAAGAAATTGGAAACTTATGCCCGAACCGACATGCTGACCGGCCTTTATAATCGGCGTTACTTGGATTACTGGCTCCAGCATTCCGTGACTCCCGATATATTCCCGTTAAGCGTGATTTCGGCGGACTGCGACGGTCTTAAAATCGTCAACGATTCCTTTGGACATGTCATTGGCGATGAATTGATTCGACTGACGGTTTCGCTTTTCCGCGTGGCATTGCCTGAACAGTCCGTGATGTTCCGCATGGGTGGCGACGAGTTCTTTATCATCCTCCCGAATACGACGCAGGACGTATGCAAAAAGTACATCGACAACATGAACGAAATGTCGCGCGCGTTGCTCTTGAAAGGCCGCCCTATTTGCGTCTCGTTTGGTTCGTGCGAAGTGAAGTCTCCGTCGCAGAGCATCATGGAAGCAATGGAAGTTGCGGATAAACAAATGTATAAGGAAAAGAGTTCAAAGTACGCCGCCAAAGACGAGTAGCGGTGCATTGGGGCGATAGGAAATACATGGACAAAAGCTATAAGGCGGTCTTGTTTGGAAATGGCACGATGGGCAATCGCCATCGCATTTTTTTTGAAAAGTCGGGTGTCCGTTTCTTGAAAATTTTTGACTTGGACGATTTAGAAAAAGACGGAACGATTCGTTCTCCGCTGCTTGATGAATTTATATCAAATGAAAAAATTGATTTTGCAGTGATAGCCTCCCCTGCGATTTCGCATTACCCGTATGCAAAACTTTGTCTGGAACGCAAGATTTCTGTGTTTGTAGAAAAGCCTCTGGCAACGTCTGGCGAGTGCACTCAGGAACTTGTCGATTTGGCACGTCGCTATCATGTGACTCTTTTTGTGGCTCAATCCGAATGCTTTAATCCTGTGTTTTTGAATTTCCGCAAGCATTTTATGACGGAACTCAAGTCGTTGAATGCGGGGCTGCGTGGTGCTGCGGATTCTGTTGAAACGCCTGTGCGTTTGGAGTTTCGCCGTGAACACCGGTATTCAGCACGGTGCCGCGATGTGAACGTCGCTTTGGATTTGATGGTGCATGATTTGAGCCTTTGCCTTTCGATGTTCCGTTACGAAGATTTGAAAGTATCGTCTTTTATGCTTTCGAAAGATAACGATCGAGCCCAAATGCGGATTGATGTAGTGAAAGGTGAATTTATCGGTACTTCGTTGCATTTTATTGTGGATCGCAATAGCGATAATGACATGCGGACGATTTCCGTTGAATACGCTCACGCTACGGGTTGCCCTGCTTCTAATTATTCCGTTAGCCTCGCCCGTTACGATGAAAACGGAGAGGTCTTGCATGTCTCGGATTCGCTCGAAAACGAGCATAAGTTCTTTTTGCGGTTGATGGCTGGTGCGTGTGCAGAGTGGGGCTACCGTGCCGCCCAATGCGCCGCCGATGCCGTAAAGCTTGCGACAATGCCACAAATTTGACTGAATCCTTCGCGACGTCGTCGCTCTGGATGACGTTTTTAAATGAAAAAAGTCCCGCGATTCCTCGCAGGACT
>CAMZGI010000356.1 GCA_947306305.1 uncultured Fibrobacter sp. | reverse complement strand
GTTATGAACGAACGAGTCAGAGTTATCGGTGGTGGCCTTGCGGGCTGCGAAGCGGCGCTTCAACTGGCGAGCCGTGGTTTTCATGTCGATTTGTACGAAATGCGCCCTAACAGGCAGACTCCGGCACATAGGGATGGTCACTTAGCTCAACTCGTTTGTTCAAACAGTTTCAAGGCTCTGGGGGTCACTAGCGCCCACGGGCTTTTAAAAGCGGAACTCACGCTGCTCGGGAGTTTTTTGCTCGACTGCGCTCGCGAAGCGGCAGTCCCCGCAGGGGATTCGCTTACAGTCAATCGCGATATTTTTAGCGAACTTGTCGAAAAGAAGATTGCCGAATTCCCGAACATCACGCTCCACCGCGAAGAAGTGACAAGCCTCGAAGGCGATTGCCCGACGCTTGTGGCCGCAGGCCCTTTGGCTAGCGACGCTCTTGCCGACGATATTTTTAAACGCCTCGGCGGAAACCGCCTCCACTTTTTTGATGCCATTGCGCCCGTTGTCGAAACAGACAGCATCGATTTTGACCATGCGTTCTACATGAACCGCTGGGAAAAAGGCGAAACAGCCGATTTTATCAACTGCCCGCTCGACAAAGAAACTTATACCGAATTTGTGCGAAAGCTCTGCGAAGCAGAAGCGACAGAACCACGTCCGTTCGAAAAACGCGAACTGTTCGAAGGCTGCCTCCCCGTCGAAGAAATGGCTCGTCGTGGCTACGAAACGTTACGCCACGGCCCCATGCGCCCGATTGGGCTTGGGCTCGGGAACAACGGTCATCTTTGGTATGCAGTAATCCAGCTCCGTGCCGAGAACAAGCAAAAGACGTTGTTCAACATGGTCGGTTTCCAGACACGTCTCAAATGGGGAACGCAAAAAGAAATCTTTACCATGGTGCCAGCGCTCAAGAACGCAAAATTTGCACGCCTCGGCTGCATGCACCGCAATACGTTTATCGAGTCGCCCAAGTTCCTCGACAAAACGCTCCGCTTGCGTCCAGAACTCGATTGCGCCAAAGACATTCCGCCCACGTGGTTTGCAGGCCAAATTACCGGTTCCGAGGGCTACACCGAAGCGGTGGCTACAGGCTGGTACGCCGCTTGGAACATGGCACAGACGATACTCCACGGGCACTCCGACCCGCTCCCCGAAGAGAGCTGCATCGGAGCCCTCATGAACCGCCTTGTCGAAGAGAACGAGGATTTTCAGCCGATGAACTTCAACTTCGGCCTCCTCCCCCACCAAGACGGTCTCAAGAAAAAAAACAAAAAGGAAATCCTCGCCGAGAACGCAAAACGGGCTGTTCTCGAATGGATTGCGGAACGCAAAAATGCGTGACGAGATTCGACAGGCGATTCTTCAACAAAATCTAAAAGACGGGGACATGCTCCCGTCCGTCCGTAAGCTCATGAAAACCTTTAGCGTTTCGTCTGGGACGATTCAAGGTGTTCTAAAGCAACTCGCCGAAGAAGGGCTAATTTACAGCATCCGCGGCAAGGGATATTTCTTTGGCAAAGCCCCCGATGCAAACGATTTGGCTCAACTTTTGTCCAAAACAGTCCATCGCGAAACAGTCCTTGAACGTCTTGAACGCGAGTTTTCGACCGACTGGGAAAAGGGATTTTTAGACCCGAACAGGAATTTGCCGCTTGCAAAGGAACTCTCCGACCGCTACAATGTTTCGCAAACGATTCTCCGCAAATTCCTTATTCACAAAGTCAATCAGGGAATTCTCGTACGTAGAGGGCGTTTGTACGCATTTGCGTCGCCACTCAAAACCAAAACCGCAAAAAATTTTAGCGAAATTCTGTTTGTCACGCGATGCAATTCGTGGGGCGGCTTTACCGCCGAAAGCGAACGCGAACTCGACTTTTTGCGCTTAGTTTATCAAAACGCGGGCGAACAGCATTTCAAGCTCATTCTGCTTGGCATCAACGAAGAAAGCGGCAAGCTCATTGACCGAAGCGGAAAAATCTGCCGCCTGACAGACTACCCCAACGCAATCGGAGCGGTGCTCTCGACACTTTTGGTGCAAAACCCGCATGCGCTTTTGCAACTGTTCTACGGAGTAAAATACCCCGTCTCCGTATGGTGGGAACAACCCCTGCAAGGTATCCCGAGCCGTTTTTTGAGCAAGAACAACTGGGCATTTTTCAACTCCACCTTCGGCGAAATTCCTGGCTTGCAAATGGGTAAATACCTTTTGCAAAAAGGCATCAAAAAAATCTGCTATTTTTCGCCCTACCATAACAGCTCTTGGTCTAAAGACCGCCTGACAGGTCTTATCAATTCTGGACTAGAAGTCATTTCGTTTACCGACGACGAATATGCAAGCCCATGGGATTATAAAGAAATCGCGAGAGCCAAAGTTTCAAGACTTTCCGTCGAAACATACGCCCGCAACCTTGTCAAGAAAAAACTATTGCAATTTGTACAAAACGTGCCCACCGATTGCAACTGCTGGGTTTGCGTCAACGACGAAGTCGCAGGACTCTTCTACGAAATGAGCGACGACGGCGATTGCATTTTGCCTGGCGAAAAGACCGACCCGAACGTTCTCGGATTCGACAACTCCGCCGAAAGCTACTTGCTGCGCATCGCGTCTTACGACTTCAACACAAGCGCGCTCATCAAGCAAATTTTCTACTACATCGAGAATCCTGACGGATTCGGCAATAAAAAACGCCTGCACCAAATTTTAGGGCAGGTCATCGAGAAATAGCTTGCGGCATAGCCGCAGCTTATAGTTACTTCGC
>CAMZGI010000355.1 GCA_947306305.1 uncultured Fibrobacter sp. | reverse complement strand
TGATTAATCACTTTAAGCACTTTTAATCACTTGGGGCAAAGCGGAAAAAAACAACCCCTTATTCCGCGCAATATTTCGCAACATCTTCGCGGAGCTTTGTGCCTCGGACTTTCCCGAGCAAATCAACAATGTCTTCGAGCGGGGCTTCCATAAACGCTTCGGCGCTTTTGTACTTGCTCAAAATCTTGATGCGGGTTTCGTGTCCGACTCCTGGCATTTTGAGCCATTCGACTTCGAGGTCTTTTTTGCGTTTGCTTCGCTGGTACGTGATTGCAAATCGGTGAGCCTCGTCGCGGGCGTTCTGCAAAAGTTTTAGTGCAGGGCTTGTGCGGTGCAGCACTATGCTTTTGCGGTCATCGGGGAACACGATTTCTTCCAAGCGTTTTGCAAGACCAATCAAAGGCAAATCCTTGTCGTGACCAAGTTCCTTCAAAATCTGCATCGTGGCATCGACTTGGCCTTTACCGCCGTCGCACACCCACAAATCGGGCATTGGCGTTCCTTCTTCTTCCAAGCGGCGGATACGCCGCGTCATCACTTCGCGCATGCTCGCGAAGTCGTCAACGCCTGAGACAGTCTTGATAATGAATTTGCGGTAATTGCTCTTGTCGGGGCGGCCATTCTTGAACGCGACCAAGCTTGCGACAGTGTTTGTGCCGGACAAATGAGAAATATCCACGCACTCGATGCGGAACGGAGTTTTCTTTAGCCCCAGCACTTTTTGCAGTTCAAACACGCTCGAATCAATTTCGCTGTACTTCTGCACTTCGGCTCGCATTTCCACAAGAATCATGTCGGCATTCGCGCCCGCGAGTTTCAAAAAGCCGAGCTTTTCGCCTCGCTGCGGATTCGTGAGCACCACTTTGTGGTTCGTCTTCGAGGCCAACGCCTGTTCCATCGATTCGCGTTCCGCCAAATCTTCGGGCAGGGGCACATCAGTCGCAATTTCGCCGGGAATAAATTCCACGTCCATGTACCATTGCACTACCATCTGGCTAAAAATTTCCGTCTCGTCATCTTCTAGCTTGCATTCCAGACGGTAATGCCTACGTCCGCAAAGCACACCATTGCGGTATTCAAAAATCACCGCGGCAGCCATCGTCCCATTCCGCCTGAGCGAAATCACGTCCATGCAAAGTCTTGCATCGGTCACGTCAGTTTTCTGGTGGGCGCTCGTCGCCTTGAGAGCCTGAATCGCATCGCGTTTTTTCGCCGCAGCTTCAAAGTCCATGCGTTCGCTAGCCTCGAACATTTCGCGTTCCCAAAGCTCAATCAGGTCGTCACGTTTTCCGCCCAACAGCATTTGCGTCTGAGCCACTTTTTTGCTGTACTCTTCGCGAGTCACAAGCCCTGCGCACGGGGCTTCGCAACGCCCGATGTGGTAATTGAGGCATGGCCGCACCGTCCGATTCAGCGGCAGCTTCAGCTTGCATTCTCGGATTTTGAACAACCTTGCAGCAATGTCTTGCAACTGGTGAATCATCCGCGAGCTCATGTAGGGTCCGTAATACAAGCAACCGTCCTTTTTCACCGACCGGCTCAAGAACAGCCGCGGGAACGGCTCGTTCACGGAGAACGCCAAATACGGAAAGTGCTTGTCGTCTTTCAGCAGCACGTTATACTTCGGCGTGTGCTTGCGAATCAAGTTCGCTTCGAGGATCAGCGCCTCGGTTTCGCTCTCGGTGATAATCCACTCGATGTCGCGGATGTAAGGCAGCATCAGTGTCGCCGCCCGATGGCCAGCATGGTCGCTCCCGTCAAAGTAGCTCGACACGCGGTTCTTAAGAACCTTCGCCTTGCCGATGTAAATGATTTTTCCTTGGGCGTTTTTCATGATGTAAACCCCCGGCAGCAGAGGGAGTTCCGCCAGGCGACGCTCAATATGTTCACTTACAGGAATCATGGTTTTGAGAAGATAGATTTTTATTCGGGGACAGCGCCCAACGCCGCATGGCTATAGTCGCATTTTTTTACGCGTTTTTACATTTTCTAACAGTCTAGCTACAACAAAATTTTATATATCTTACCTAGAAAGATTGCACCCCAGACATAACGGAGAAAAAATGAATTTTGAAAGCATGAACTTGTTGTCGCAGAAAGTGGAAGGAGTCCTTGGAACGGTCCGTGCCCTGCGAGAAGAAAACGCAAAACTTAAGCAACAGCTCGAAAGCGTAGCGGCACAGGCAGAAGACCAGAAGAATCTGCTGGAGTCTGCAAACGCAAAGATTGCCGACTGCCAAGCAGCCCTCGACGCAAGGGCCAATCAGGTCGCCGCACAGGACGAAGCGCTCAACGAAAAGAGCCGTGCAATCGACAGCCTGAACGAACAAATTAACGAGAAGAACGGTATTATCGATTCTCTCAATGGTCAAGTCGCTGAGAAGAATGGTATCATCGACTCGCTCAACGGCCAAGTCGCCGAAAAGAACAACGCCATCGAATCCTTGAACGCCCAGCTTGCAGAAAAGAGCAGCGCTCTCGATTCCGCGAACGGACAAATCAACGAAAAGAATGGCATTATCGACTCCCTTAACGGACAGGTCGCCGAAAAGAACGGAATTATCGACTCGCTCAACGGTCAAGTTGCCGAAAAGAACGGAATTATCGACTCGCTCAACGGTCAAGTTGCCGAAAAGAACGGTATCATCGACGCTCTCAACGGGCAGATGAACGAAAAGAACGGCATCATCGATGCTCTCAACGGGCAGATGAACGAAAAGAACGGCATCATCGACTCGCTCAACGATCAAATCAACGAAAAGAACAATATCATTGATTGCCTCAACGGTCAGG
>CAMZGI010000354.1 GCA_947306305.1 uncultured Fibrobacter sp. | reverse complement strand
GGTATCTGCAATAGAACTGTCCCGAAGCAGTCTTCCTCAAAGCGTAGCGACCTCAGAGGAGCAAGGCGCCGAGCCCACCCCCCATAGCTACAGTTCTAATGACTGTGAATGGTTAGTGATTATGAATGAAAAATTAAAAGTTAAAAATGAAAAATGGTAAATCCACTCTTCATTTTTCATTTCATTATCCTATTTACTAACCACTGTTTACTAGCCACTTAAATATTCCTGTTTACTAACCACTAATCACTGTTTACTTAGCCACTCCGTGGCTATGTTCGCAGCAGCCGCCGTGGGTATGGTCGTGACTTCCGAGGACGCGGTGCGGCACCCCGTGAGCTATCAAATCCACCTCGCACCCGTATGTGCTATGGAGCATTTCTTCGGTCAGGTTTGCGCCTTCATGGTAATGCACAGAATGGTTCACGCACACGACGCTTTTTACTTTATGCGAGAGAGCCATCAAGTCGTGCGTCACAATCACAATCGTCATGCTTTCGCTGAATTCCGCAAGCATGTTGTAAAGAGCTTCGATTCCAGCCACGTCGATGTTGTTGGACGGTTCATCCAAAAAAAGAATCTTCGGATTGCAGACAAGAGAACGAGCTATCAGTACGCGTTGGCGTTCGCCGCCGCTCAGTTCACCCAAACGCCGGTCTAAAAAGCCGCCAATATGCACACGCTCTAACGCAGCCTTGACTTCTGCCGACTTCGGAGAAAGCCCCGTCATCCCCGTTGCTACGCACTCGCCCACCGTAATCGGGAACTCTACGTTCTTGTTCGTATTCTGCGGAACATAACCAACAGCAACTTTCTTGGACGGAACCTTTTCGCCAAACAGACGCACCGTTCCAGAAGTCGGCTTCAACAGCCCCACCATCAGCCTCATCAACGTTGACTTGCCGCCGCCATTCGGGCCAATAATTGCAACAAAGTCATTTTCGTCAATAGAAAGATTCACATCCGTAAGCACGGGCGACTTTCCATAGCCAAAAGAGAGGTTGTTGATGTCAATCGCAGACATATTCTTAACCGATTACTTCTTGCTAGCCTCGTTAAGGCCATCGACAAACTTTTGCGTATTGCCAAGGAAATCCGCCGCAAGCGGATCCGTTTCGACAATCACGGCACCCAGTTCCTTTGCAATTGTCGATGCAGCACGTTTGCTGAACTGCGGCTGCACATAAACAACTTTTACCTTGTTCTTACGACCAATCTGAATGAGCTTCGCCAAGTCCTTTGGCTTGGGTTCCTTGCCATCGGTTTCAATCGCATACTGCTTCAACTTGTAGTCTTTTGCCAAATATCCATACGACGGATGGAACACGATAAACGAACGGCTCTCTTTCGGCATGCCGATAACAGCAGAAACAATCTTGCGGTCAGCCCTATGCAACGCATCCATCGTCATCTGGAATCGAGCCACATAGTAAGAGAAATGGTCCGGGTCCACATTTTTGAAAGCCTGATAAACGTTCTGCGCAATCACTTTCAAACGTGCTGGAGATGTCCAGATATGCGGATCAATTTCACTTTCGTGATGGTGACCATGAGCAGAATGTTCGTCTTCTTCCGACTTCATCCATTCCATGTTTTGCGAGACATCCACCACTTTGACTTTTTTATTCGCGCTCAAAAAGCGCGGCATCCAAATCTTGTCCAAACCCGAGCCATCCGTAAAGTAAAGCTGGGCAATCGAAAAAGCCTTGATAATCGCAGGCTTCGGTTCGTAATTGTGCGGGTCGGCACCCGGCGGCAAAAGCGTCACCACGTTCACGCGAGCGCCACCGAGCATTTTGACCAAAGTCGCATACGGCTGCAACGAGACCGCAACCGTGATTCCATCATCGTTAGCAAACACGACCGCAGGGATAACGACGAGCAAAAACAAAAGACGTGCAATGTGACGCATTATTTTTTTCCTTCCAAAAAAGCGTTGAAATCTATTTCGCTTACATTGTTTACAATAAATTCAGGCTTGACATCGAGCTTTTCGACATCTTGCATTTTCGATTCGCCGCACAAAGGCAGCACAAAACGGCAACCCGAACGCTTCGCCAATTCAAAATCCGTATAAAGGCGGTCGCCAACAAAAAGAATTTCGTCAGGGCGATAAAGCTTCAAAAGTCCAGACAGCATTGCAGGATTCGGCTTTCCAAAACTCATCTCGGGTTCCACGCCGTAAGCTGTTTTCAAAAGAGCCATAAAGCTTCCAATGTCAGGCACGGGACCGCGTTCGTCAGGGCAGACAAAATCCGTATGCGTTACCCAGAACGGAATTCCCCGCTGCACTCTAAAACTCAGTTCGCAAAGTTCGCGGTAATCAAAACTGTTGTGATAAGCCACAAGCACAAGTTCCGTTTCTTCGACCGACGGACGTAAATTGAGGCTCGGATCCTGCGCCGCAAACCACTCATAAACTTCGGGATTCGCAAAGAAAAAAACGTTCTTGATTTTGCGTGCATGAATTTCGTCTAGCGACAAATACAAAGCCGAAATAATAGAATCTTCGGCAAGCGGAAGCCCCATGACTTTAAGTCGATTTTCGTAAAAGACCGGAGACTTGCTTGTGTTGTTGCTCAAGTAATAGACAGGCACACGCTTTGCAACTTGATTGACAGCATCGACAGCGCCCGGATACGGGCGACCACTCAGATACAGCGTACCGTCTAAATCAAATACAACAGCTTTAACAGGATTTTTCACGAAGTGCAATATAGTAAATCAGTCACTAGTTACTAGTTACTAGTTACTAGAGAGAAGAGGAATTTAGCCATGAGCGATGAGCCATGAGAGACGAGAG
>CAMZGI010000353.1 GCA_947306305.1 uncultured Fibrobacter sp. | reverse complement strand
GCGGAGTATTCCGACCTTGAACTTCCCGACTACGACGAAATCATCGAGAACGAATTCGGTGAAAAGAAGAAGAAAGCAAGCCCGCTCGGTATTGCAGTCGCCCTCATCGTGGCGCTTGCTTTTATCGCAGCGATGGTTCTTTAAAAGGAGATTCCCGCCTTCGCGAGAATTCCAGGATGACCCATCTAAGTTCTAAGCTCTAAGTTCTACCAACTATTCTAACGATTCTTCCAATTTCCTGACGCTTGCTTCGGCTTCGGTAAAGTCGTAATTGTCTATTTGCTCATGCAATTTTTGCAATAAATTCTCTTGCTCTGTCGAGAACATGATTTCGTCAAGCGAATCCAAGACACGTTTGCAAATCGTCGAAGAGCACGATTCTATCGCCGGTTTGAGTTCGTCTATCGCCTGCTTCAACTTGCTCAATGCTTTTGGATCATCATGCTTAACGACTTCCGTCGTACTTGAGAGTTCCGACGCAATGTCTTGCATCACAATATTCAAGTCGTCCGTAAGGTCTTCAAGAGCGCTTTCAAACGAATAGAACTCGCCATTGTTCCGTTCCTTCTTCAATAGCGAATTTTCAAGCACGAGCCCGAGAGCTTGTACGTGATACGAGCCAATCGTTCCACAAAGGCCCTTAATCGTATGAACTATGCGAGCAGCCTCTTCAAAGTCACCGTTTTCGTAAGCAGTCTTGAGTTGCTGCATGGAGCTTGCGTTATCACGGACAAATCCTTGCAAAATCTTAAAGTACAAGTTACGATTTTCATTGGCGTGGTAAAGCCCCGCCGCCGCATCGAAATTACGAACCTTATGGAACAGCGATATTGTGCTATCGTCATTATCCACAGGCTTAGTTTCATGTTCCACTGAAGGAGGCGCAATACTCGCCTTATCCGCCATCGGCAAATATTTGGCGAGTTCGCTATACAGCAACTTCGGATCAATCGGCTTTGGAATGTAAGAGTTCATTCCCGCTTTAAGGCAATCGTCCTTGTCCTTTTGGAACGCCCTCGCGCTCATCGCGATAATCGGCACATTTTTATAATAGTCGTCCGAACGTCTGCGGATTGCAACAGTCGCTTCAAGCCCATTCATAACAGGCATCTGGATATCCATCAGCACCAAGTCAAACGCATTTTTCTTGAGCAAATCGAGCGCAATTTTACCATTAGCAGCCACCATCGTCGCAAGCCCCACGCTATTCAAAAGCGAGACTTCCAGCTCTTGGTTCATTTCGTTATCTTCGACGAGCAAGATTTTTGCTTCTTTAAAATACGTCTTGTTTTTTTCAATCTTGACAGTCTTTTTATATGTCGGATTTTCACCAACCGCTTCTTGCATGGCACTAAGGAGCGAATTTATTTGCAACGGTTTTGCTACGCAGCTGTTATAGCCGATTTCTTCGGCATGGTGGTAATTTTTTTCGTCAAAATGAATCGGGTGCATCAAGACTTTCGGGATACGCCTCATCTTGGCGGGGAGCCCCTGCACAAAGTCAAATCCGCTGAGCAAAGGCATCTGGAAATCGACAATGAATAAATCGTAAGGAGTCTCCCCCGCTTCGTCATGTGCCTGAATCAAATCCAAAGCTTCATCGACTGAACCCGCTTCTTCGACAACGCAACGCAACTTGGTCAAGTAATGCCGCAGCACATCGCGAAGTTTTCCGCAGTCATCGACGAGCAACACGTTTTTGTTCTTGAACGTCGAAACAGTCTTCCACTTGGGCACAGACGCTTGCGGAGCAATCGGGAGCGTAATCGTAAAAAAGAACTTGGAGCCTTTTCCAAATTCGCTTTGAACTTGAAGTTCGCCGCCCATGAGTTCCACCAGCGACTTTGAAATCACAAGACCGAGCCCAGTTCCGCCATACTTGCGTGTAATGGAGCCATTCGCCTGCGTGAACGCTTGGAACAAATTATTCAGCTGATCGTTCGTCATGCCAATGCCGGTATCGATGATGCTAAACGAGAGTTTTACGTTATTGCCAATAACTTGTTCTTGCTTTATTTGGAGCGTAATGCTTCCGCTTTCGGTAAACTTGGTCGCATTGTTGATAAGGTTCGTGAAAATCTGCGAAAGACGAAGCGGGTCGCCCATCAGAACTTCAGGAATTTCAGGATCCATATCGACAATCAACTCAATCGGACGCCCGGCAATTCTCACTTCGGCAAGTGTCGTGACTTCGTTAATCACGTCTTGCAAAATGAGCTGCATGATTTCGAGTTCTTGCTTTTTAGCCTCAATCTTCGAGAAGTCCAAAATGTTGTTTATAATCCCAAGGAGCGATGTCGCCGCATGGCTGATGCGTTCGATAAATCCGCGTTGGCGTTCATCGAGCTGTGTTTCTTGAATCAAATGGGCCATGCCAATAATCGCATTCATCGGCGTTCTGATTTCGTGGCTCATGTTGGCTAGAAATTCGCTCTTCGCCTGCGTCGCCTGCTCTGCAATTTCACGGGCCGCGACCACTTCCGAAATATCAATCATCGAAAGCATATAACCCACGACAGATTCTTGAACCTTGAGCGTGCAAGCTTCACCGCGGAACCACGTATCCGTATGCGTGTTGAGCGTCTGGAGCATAAACGAATCTTTCCAAACGCTTTTTTCGTCAAACGATTTTTTCAAAGAAGCGATAACGCTTTCGGGCATTCCGCACTTTGCCAAATTATCGAGCGACGTTCCGAGAACATCCTTCCAATCGGCAACAAGGTAATCCGTCAGCCGCTTGGACATGTACTTGACTTTGCGATTCTTGTCAAAAATGACGAGGATGGAATTGCCCGCCGAAAGCATAATCGTATCGA
>CAMZGI010000352.1 GCA_947306305.1 uncultured Fibrobacter sp. | reverse complement strand
CTTGCGACTTCAAGGTAGCTTATGTTATTCCAAGTAGCAGCAGCGTGGCTAGCAGCAGTAGTGTTGCAAGTTCTAGCAGCGTAGCATGTAAATGCATAGCTTGGGTAAATGGAACTGGAGATTACAACCAACATTGCTATTCGACCGGATTGGAAGAAATGAATGGCAAATGCTATACAATGAATCGAGACAGAGGAAATCCTCCAGTGTATATAAACAACAAAGCATCTGATACATGGTGGTGGACTGAAGTTTCGTGCACCAATTGGACAGGATGCTCTGGCAACGGCGGTAATTCAAGCAGCAGTAGTAATTCTGAAGGCAAAACCTCAGATAATCCACATAATGATGGTTCAATAAATAACAACGACCATAGACATGATTATAGTGCAAATGAATGGTATTCAGCAACATTCTCCAATGGAGGAAACTTCGTTATTCAAAACCATACAGGCTCAGATGACACATTTACCTATATAGATTGCAATGGAACACAGAAAACTAAAACCATAAAAGCTGGGCAAAATGGCGATTGTTATGGCAATTGGTGGAATTGTGTCGATACAGTATCAGGCGGCTGCACTCTGAAGTTCAAATTCTCTTCAGGCGGACAATTCGATTTGAGAGTTTGGTAAAATCCACAAAACTCCCCCACCGGGGAGTTTTTTTAATCTACATACTTCACGTCATCGTAAACAAGATAATCTATTAGCTTGTAAACAAAAATATTTACTTGTTGTAGCTACAGCAAGCGTCTTATCGATGGAGTTCACCTCATGAAATTCATCGAAAACAACAATAAGACGGTCTTTTGCAAAATATTGCGAAAAATTTCGCACTACGTTTAATATAGGATCAGTTCTAGTCCTTTACGCAACGAACATTAAGTCCAAAATATTTAAGCTCACGGGTTACGGCAGCATTTTCGCCGTTGTAATGCAAAATCATTACATAAGCACTCCCATTCTTATATTCCGTAGAACTTGTAAAGGATCCTAAATACTCGGTAGAACTCCAAAACTCACCCATGAAGTTCCGGTTGTCAAAATAGCTATTATCTTGCAGACGACCTCCAGGGAGTCCCGAGAAACCGAATGCATCAACGCCGTTTTTATCGTCGTACCATTCCGACTGCGATTTGAGAACTTTTCCGGCAATCGACTTTCCACCAACCGTTTCAAACAAGGTCTCCCACTCGGTTTTACTTGGCAGGTGCCACCCCTTCATGCAAATTCCCTGAATGTTTCCTTGCGGCAAGGAGCAAGTGTCTCCGTGTCCGCACTCACTTTCTGGGCGATTTATCGCCGTATGCCATAAATAGTATCGTCCATATTTTTCACAGTTTGTCGCCTGATACCCATAACATTCACTTTTTATGCTATCGGAACTATAGTTGAGATTTTCGGCCATCCACACTCGCGTGCCGATTTTTACCGTCTTGTACGTTCGACCGTCACGGTCATCGGTCACTTTGCCGTATTCGCAATTGTCTTCCGTTTCCGCCTTGCATTGCCTAGCAACGTCTTCTGCAAGGCTACTCGACGATCGCGATTCACTAGACATTTCGGTTTTAACATCATTCCCATCACCTTTTGCTGAGCTATTTGAAGAATTATTCTGAACTCCAGCACTGCTCAGTGAACCTGTATCACTCAAAGGCGATACTGATGAAGATCCATCACAAGCGGCAAAGAATGCAGCAAAACTTAACGCAAGCAATATCTTTTTCATGTTTCCTCCATTACCAAAATAATTCATTACAAATTTATAATTATTCAAACAACGAATATTTTTCTGATCGAAAAAGGCATAACTTCCAATGCGACATCGTGTTTGAAAAACGTACTCCCCTGAACCGTTTGCAGTTTTTATTAAGGGGCGTTTGGGACTTCAGCATGGCTTGGTCACGTCAAACTAAGCGAACTTGCTTGCCACGCCGCTCGCCTTTAGCTACATTGGCACGCTTCGCGTGCATTTAGCACGACTCGGTCATGCCAAACCAAGCGAGCTTGGTTGCCGCGACGCTCGCCTTTAGCTAAATTTGCCCGCACCGCCAGATGTCGTATTTCTGGGGAACCGGGCGAGAACCGCCCACGAAAAGGAAATTATTATGTCTCAAATCGAACTCACTTTCCCCGATGGCTCCGTACGTTCCGTAGCATCGGGCACCACCGGCCTCGAAATTGCGAAGGGCATTTCCGAAGGTCTTGCACGCAAGGCGCTTGGCGTCAAACTCGGCGATAAGGTCCTCGACCTGACCCGCCCGCTCACCGAGAGCGGCACGATCAAGATCATCACGCCGAGCAACGACGACCCGGATGCTCTGATGCTCCTGCGCCACAGCTGCAGCCACGTGCTCGCCGAAGCCATCTGCGACTTGTTCCCGGGCACCAAGCTCGCCTACGGTCCGGCTATCGACAAGGGTTTCTACTACGATTTGATGACACCGACCCCGATCCAGCAGTCGGATTTCGAGCGCATCGAAAAGCGCATGAAGGAAATCATCAAGGAAGACCGTCCGTTTACCCGTTGCGAAGTCAGTGCCGCCGAAGGCCTGAAGCGCACCGAAGGTGACAAGTACAAGACCGACAACGCGCAGCGCGCTCTCGCTCGCGAAGGCAGCGACGGTACCCTCAGCTTCTACGTGACTGGCGAACCGGGCAAGAACTGGGAAGACCTCTGTGCCGGTCCTCACGTGCCCTCTACGGGCAAGCTCAAGGCTTTCAAGGTGCTGAGCCTCGCCGGTGCTTACTGGCATGGCGACCAGAACAGCGACCAGCTGACCCGCGTCTATGGCACCTGCTTTGCCGACAAGGAAGG
>CAMZGI010000351.1 GCA_947306305.1 uncultured Fibrobacter sp. | reverse complement strand
CTAGTAACTGCACCGAAGGTGCTTGTAACTACTAACTAGTATCTAGTAACTAAGTTCTTGTAACTAGCCCGAAGGGTGAAGTAACTAGAGTCTAGTAACTGCTGCGAAGCAGCCTCCTTACAAATCATCGTCGCTTTCGGATACGTCTTCGAAATGGGTGCCGTAGTTGTCAAAATTGATTTCTTCGGCGATATCGTCATTGTCGAGGTCGGCGTCTTCGAGTCCAAGGCCGAGTCGTGCGCAAATACGGTCTAGAAGGATGAGATCGACGTCATCGACATCTCCACCTTCGCGTTCGTAAGATTCAATGATGAGTTCTTGTTCGTCCGGTTTGTATTTATCGACAACTTCGGTAATTTTCATATTTTCTCCTTTGTGAAATTTCGAAAAATGTTCACATCTCTGCATGTAATATCGTCTATCTAAATTCTATTGTCAATGGTTTTTACTAAATTTTTTTTGTATGAACAAGAAATTGTATTTTTTAGCACTAACTTTTTTGTTGGGCGTGTCCCAAGTTTGGGCTGTGGACCCTCGTATTGAGCAGGGCGCTCGCTTTGAAGCCAAAGGACAGTACGAAAAGGCCCTTGGCGAATACCGTGCCATGCTGGCTGAAAACAAGAAGAATACCGAAGCTTACATGGCTGCCGGTAACGTCCGCATGAAGATGAAGGATTACAAGGGGGCTGTGGCGAATTTCCGTTTGGCTTACAGCTACGATCCGAATTTGACTGCTGCGTATGAAGGTGCCGCAAAGGCGTTAGAGGCTATGGGCCAGCACTCTAAGGCGGATGCAGAACGTGCAAAGATTGGTGGTGGCAAGGCTGCAAGCACGCCAAAGGCTGAACCCGCGAAGGCGGAAGTCAAGGCTGCAAAGGTCGAAACTCCGAAGGCTGCTCCTGCTGCTGTTGATGATTCCGAAGATCCGTTTGAAAAGGGCAAATCTTTGATTGCTCAGGGACGTTATCAAGAAGCCGCTCCGATTTGGAGAACCGTCCTTTCTAAGAGGCCTGGCGACGCTGGCGCGTATTTCTATGCAGGCGTAACTCGTTATGAGATGGGAGAATACGACAAAGCTGAGTTCAATTTGAAGAAGGGACTTTCGTATAAGGTTTGCGGCAACGATGCCAATTATTACTTGGCTAGAATTTATCAGAAGACGAAACGTTCTGACCTCGAAAAGAAGTCTTTGACGGCGTATTTGAAGAAGGCTGCTCCTGATGCCAAGTTCCGCAAGGCTGCCGAAGACCGCATGGCTGAAATTAAAGCGATGGCCTCTGCTGCTGCGGAGGAAAAGGCTATGAGGGAAGCTGAATCCAAGGCTATGAAGGATGCGAAAAAGGCAGGAGACGACAAGTCGAGGTCGGTGGAACCGGCTGGTGAAATTACGGGCGATGACTATGTAGCTTCGGCGGCGACGAACTCCATTGCGAATGCAAATTCCCTCTTTGCTGAAGGCTACAACGAAGCCGCTCTCCAGATGTACAAGGCTTTGCTCGAAAACGAAATCACGCCGGATGAACGCTATTTTGCGATGCTCCAGATGGGCAACATCTACCGCGAAATGCGCGACTTCCACAGTGCTGTAACGCGCTACCGTGATGTTGTTCGTGAATTCCCGAATTCGGACTGGGCGTCGGAAGCCGAACGTGCACTCGAAGATGCCGTGTGGCTTGAAAAACACGCCAGCGAACTTCCGAGAAATAAACGATAGTATTTACCTTATTTTGTATGGAAAATAGGTGGCATCCGTGCCACCTGTTTTTTTATGGATCTTATCGAGGCAGGAATGACGTACAAGTTTGCTGCACTTCGGCAGGCTCAATTTCCTAACCACTAATCACTGACCACTGACTACTTCCTACTAGGTTCTAAGCTCTAATTTCTAGTAACTATTAACTCGTAACTGCGGCTTTGCCGCTCCTCTCGTCTAAAAAGAAACAATCTCGTAGGGGACATGCCCGAGGAGGGCGGCATATTTAGGGAAGTTCGATGGATATGTTTTGTATTTGGCGTTGCGGTAGAGCTTCGCTTTTTTCGCTTGCGAAATGAGGAAAAACTCTGTGAACGACTTCAAGTAATCGGTCGCTTTCTTGGAACTGTTGAAGTCGATGTGGATGCTTTCGCCTTTGACGGTAACGACGTTCGGGAGCTTCGATGCTTCTGCTAAGAACGTTGGACTGTCTGCGGTCACGAGAATTTTTTGAATTTTGCGCGGTTCTTGCGAGTTGTCAATCTCTCTTTTTAACGCTTCCAATGCGTCATTAAGCAATTCCTGCTTGCCGCTTGCCGACAATTCCTTAAACGTAAATTCCTTAAAGTCGCCAAGCTTATTCTGAAAACGAAATGAATAGGAATTGTAGTTTGTTCCTAATTCTTTTTGGTAACGCTCCAATTCGTGCTCTAACAACGGCGATGGCTTGAACAGCTCGTTGAAATACTCGGGAAATTTTTCGTTCAACGTATCGACGCAGGAGTACAAATGAAATTGCTCATGGATTGAGTCGAGTTGCCTTTCTAATGCAGAATCGTTGTCGAAGTCTTCGCGGTAAAGCAGTACGGGTTTTGCTTTAGATTTGTCGCGGATAATTTCGCTTTCTTCAATAATCCAATTGACTTTGTTCGGCTGCAAAATATCTTGGAGCAGAATCGGAGAAATATGGAAAATTTTGAAGTCCAGATTGAGCTCTTTTGCGAATTTATATGCACTAGCCATGCCGCGCAGTCTATCCGTGAGACCGCCGTGCATCCATTTGCCGTCAGCCATAAATACAAGTGTTTGCCTACCCGCTTGATATTCGCTTGTTCCGCGACTCTCGCAA
>CAMZGI010000350.1 GCA_947306305.1 uncultured Fibrobacter sp. | reverse complement strand
TCTAAGCTCTAAGTTCTAAGCTCTAACAACTGCGACGAAGTCGCTACCCTCTAAACGCACGATATCGCAACGCTTCGGCCAAGTCCATCACATCTACAACATCCGCTCCGCGGAGATCAGCAATCGTCCGCGAGACCTTCAAAAGCCTAAAGTAGCCGCGAGCGCTCAAGTCCATTTTAGACGCAGCCGACACCGCATAACGCTCCACTTCATCTGTCATCCCGGCAAATTTTCGAGCACATTCCGAAGTCATTTCGGCATTAGACTTGAACGGCAAATTGCGGAACCGCTCCCGCTGGATCACCCGTGCCGCACAAACTCGCTTGCGAATATCCGCCGACGATTCTCCGCAACGCTTAACAGCAAACAAAGACGCATCCACAGGCGGAACGCTCACTTGAATATCGATTCGGTCTAAAAGCGGCCCCGAGATTTTTTCACGATAACGTTTTTTCGCTTCGGGCAAGCAAGTGCATTCATGCTTTGGATCCATCGCATAGCCGCACGGACACGGATTCATCGCAGCACCCATCATAAAACGGGCAGGCCACACCACAGTTCCACTCGCCCTGCTGACCGAAATTTTCCCCTCTTCCATCGGCTCGCGAAGAGCCTCCAAAACAGAGCGGTTGAACTCCGGCAGTTCATCCAAGAACAACACGCCATTATGAGCCAAGCTCGCCTCCCCCGGCAAAAGCCTTGACCCGCCGCCCACCAGCGAAACCATCGATGCCGAATGGTGCGGTGAACGGAACGGACGCGAAAGCACAGGCTTGAATTCATCGGAATCCCCAGAACGCCTTGCACATGAATGGACTCGCGTCGTCTCCAAAATTTCAAGTTCCGTCATTTCGGGCAAAATTCCAAGCAAGCATTTCGCACAAAGTGTTTTACCCGCACCAGGCGAACCGACCAGCAAAAAATTATGAGCGCCAGCAGCAGCAATTTCAAGAGCACGCTTAACGCCATCCATCCCAATTACGTTTTTAAAATCAGGAATTTCACCATTCACCTTTTCGCAACAAGACGATATTCCCTTCGCAACTTTCACATTCTGATTTGCACTTTGTTCTAAACATTCAACAACTTCCCTAAGCGAATCCGCACAAACATAACGAAGACCTTCCACAAGCGAAGCTTCCTGCTCATTTCCTCGCGGAATCACAAGAACGCTATCATGCTCTGTAGCCAAATTCATTGCAATGGACAGTACCCCTCTTACTGGCTTTAACAACCCATCCAACGAAAGTTCGCCTACAAACACGTAACGTTCCAGCTTCTCAACCGCGATTTCTCCTGTAGAAACAAGCAATCCAATCGCAAGCGGAAGGTCTAATGCACTCCCCTCCTTTCGCAAATCCGCCGGCGACAAGTTCACCGTTGTACGGTAGCCAGTCACCACTTTCCCGATAGAACGAATCGCCGAAACGACACGCTCACGAGATTCCCTCACTGCATTGTCCGGGAGCCCGACCAGCGTAAATCCGGGCAAGCCTTGGGACGCATCGACTTCGATACAGACAGGAACAGCCTTTATCCCAAACAAACAATAAGAACGGATTCTACGAAACAAGATTCACCTACCTTATGCTACAGCAGCCTGATACTTTTCAAGCACGCAGTTTTCAATGTGTTCACGCAGCTGGCGCGTAATCGGCAAGCAAATGCTGCGATAATCTTCACCCTTGTAGAACGTATCCAGCGGATACCCCACAAAAAGGCCGTTTTCGCCATCCATCACACGAAGCCCGCGAATCTGAATCTGGTCGTTCAGGACAATTACAGCCAAAGCCTTCATGTGTCCCAAATTAGCCCCTTCCTTAAACGGGAAAACTTGCACGTTCGTCACCGCAAGGCAATCAAACGGAATCGTCGTCCTTGCAAATTTGTTTTCTGTTTTCTTTTCATTTGTTTCAGCCATAAAGGCCTCCTTCTATTAATGTGAACCGCTTTTAGAATGCGTTCGCACCCTTGCGGAACACCCCTATATGGCAAAAATCGCGCCAACTGAAAAATTGGCGTTTTTGAGCAAATTTCGACACTTCGTGAAATAAAAAAAGTGATTAATCACTGATTAATCACTTTAATCACTTTTAATCACTTTTCGATTTACTACCTTATTGCCATGCTTTTAAAACCAAATACAAAGTGGACTGCAAATCAGGGAATCGTGTTGCCGATGGTTACAGCCGAGGTTTCGTACACGCCCAAAACGCTTATTGTCAAGTTCAACGTCGAAGAGCCTGTGGATTGTTACCGAGCCGCCGTTCAAGAAGACAACGGACGCAGCTGGGAAGATTCTTGCGTCGAAATCTTTTTGCAAAATCCAGCCAACCCCGCCGAATACTTCAACTTCGAAACGACAAGCCGGGGCTTTGTGCTGGCAGCCTGCGGAACAGGACGCGAAAACAGACAAACGCTCTCTTTAGACGTGATAGCCAAAATCACCCGCACAAGCGACGTGCCCAATATCATGGACGATACGATTTGCTGGGGAATGAGCATCGAAATTCCCGCCGAAATTTTTGGAATCAAAAAATTCAAGGAGCCTCTTCGCGGCAATTTATACAAATGTGCGGACAAGGCTAAAACGCCACATTACTTAAGCGCGTTCCCCATAGAAACTGAAAAGCCGGATTTTCACCGGCCTGAATTCTTTCAAATTTTAGGATAGAGAGGCTTCGCCTCAGTTACTAGAACTTAGTTACTAGTTACTTCGCCCTTCGGGCTAGTTACTAGGCTTTAGTTACTAGATACTAGTTAAGAGTTACTAGAACTTAGTTATTAGTTACTAGAGATTCTTGAAAAAAATTCTAGTAACTAGTAACTTAGAACTATAAACTAGAATTTTTACAAGCATAAAAGCA
>CAMZGI010000349.1 GCA_947306305.1 uncultured Fibrobacter sp. | reverse complement strand
GAACACGAGCATGAACACCACGGCGAACACGCCGAGGAGCACGAACATCATCACGATCACGATGAACATGCAGAAGAGCATGAGCACCACCACCATCACGACCACGAAGAAGAAGTCGAAAACGATGAACACGTTTGGCTCTCTTTGAAGAATGCAGAAATTTTAGTACAAAAGATTGCAGCAGAACTCGCTAAGCTCGACCCGGCACACGCTTCGATCTACGCCGAAAACGCAAACGCCTACGTTGCAAAAATCCAGTCCCTCGATAACGAATACCGTGCAACCGTCGATGGAGCCGCACGCAAAACGGTTCTCTTTGGCGACCGCTTTCCTTTTCGCTATATGGTGGACGATTATGGCATTAAGTATTATGCCGCGTTTGTTGGCTGTTCCGCCGAAAGCGAGGCAAGCTTTGAGACAATCGCTTTCCTTGCAGGCAAAATGGACTCCGATTCGCTCCCGGCAATCCTCACCATCGAAAAAGGGAACAAGAAAATCGCGACTGCAATTCTCGCCGCAAGCAAGAACTCGAAGGACGCGCAAATCCTCACCATCAATTCGATGCAATCAGTAACAGAACAGCAAATCGCCGAAGGTCTTGATTACTTGTCGATAATGCAGACTAACTTAGACGTTCTTAAAAAGGCTTTGAAATAAAAATGATTAGGTGCCGCAATTTAACGCTCGGTTACGGAAGCAAGAATATCGTCAACGGTTTTGATTACGAAATCAACGCTGGCGATTACCTTTGCATCATCGGCAGAAACGGCTGCGGAAAGACGACATTCTTACGCGGGCTCGCTGGTGTATTGCGGCCCAAATCCGGGAAAATCGAACTTTGCGACAACCTCAAGCGTAAGCAAATTGGCTACTTGCCCCAAATTACGATTGCACAAAAAGACTTCCCCGCATCGGTCGAAGAAATTGTGCTCTCGGCATTCCAAGGCAAAAGCCTATTGCTGCCGTTTTATGGACACGCCCTTCGGGAACGCGCGAAAGAGTGTTTAGAACTGACCCGAACAGAAAATTTACGAAAAGCATGTTTCCGCGAACTCTCTGGAGGTCAAAAGCAGCGTGTACTTTTGGCCAGGGCATTGTGCGCCGCCGAACGGTTGTTGCTGTTAGACGAACCCGTCACAGGGCTTGACCCCGAATCCGCACAGAACATGTACAGCATCATCAAAGAACTTCACGAACAAAAGAAAATGACAATCGTAATGGTGAGCCATGACGTAGAAGCAGCTACAAAACACGCCACCCGAGTTCTTGATTTTAACACCGTGTTCAACCATTAATATGCTCGACCAACTCTTCTTCTATCTCGACTTTCCGTTTGTACGTTACGCGATTATCGTCGGCACGCTTATTTCTCTGTGTTCCTCGCTTTTGGGGGTGACGCTTGTTCTCAAGCGTTACTCTTACATTGGCGACGGGCTTTCGCACGTTGCATTCGGAGCGTTAGCTATCGCCACGATTCTCAAAGCTTCTAACAACATGTTCGTCATTTTGCCTATAACTATTTTCGTTGCTGTTTTACTTCTTTGCGGAGGCAAAGATACGAGAATCAAAGGCGATGCCGCTATTGCGATGGTTTCAGCCGGGGCACTTGCCATCGGCTATTTGCTGATGAACATTTTCTCCGCTTCGGCTAATGTCGCAGGCGATGTTTGCACAACGCTTTTCGGCTCGATGTCCATTCTCACGCTCCAGCCGACTGACGTTTACCTATGCGTCGCACTTTCAATTATTGTCCTCATAACATTCGTCCTGTTTTACCACAAGATTTTCGCCATCACGTTCGATGAAAATTTTGCACGAGCCACAGGCGTAAATGTTAATTTATTTAACCTGATCATTGCGATTATAATCGCAGTCATTATCGTTCTCGCGATGAATCTCGTCGGAGCATTGTTGGTTTCTGCACTTGTCGTTTTCCCCGCACTTTCAGCCATGCGAGTTTTCAAGAGCTTTTTCACGGTCACCGTTGCAGCAGCCGTTATTTCCGTAGTCTGTTCACTCAGCGGAATTCTCGTTGCCATCCTTGCAGGGACTCCCGTGGGTTCGACGATTGTCGGCATGGACATTATCGCATTTTTAATTTGTTATATCACTAGCTGCATTCGCAGGAGAGTTTAAGTTGTTCAAATTAATTTCAAGAATCGCTTTAATTGCAGTTTTCTGCATGCTCGCATTTGCCGGTTCCAGTTTTGCAAAAGACAAGGCATCCACAAACAAAGTCGATATCGACCTTTCTCGCATGAGCAGCACCATGGTCTTTTCGATGGTTTACCAGATGGTCACCACCCCCGAAAAATTTGTCGGCAAGACAGTCAAAATGAAGGGAGCATTTTCTAGCTATTACGACGACGAAGCTCAACGCCGCTTTTTCGGCTGCGTCATCAAAGATGCCCTCGCTTGCTGCTCGCAAGGTCTCGCATTCGAGACCGCAAAGCCCCGCAAATACCCAAGCGAATATCCCAGCGAAGGAGCATCTATCACTATCGTCGGGACGTTTGAATACGAAAGAGAAGAAGGCGAAATCGGATTCCCGATTATCAAGAACGCAAAACTATTTAGATAAATGAATCGTTTTTTGAACATGCGTAAATTTGTCATCGTGCTTATTGCGGCATGCCTTTTGGCAGTCGCACAGCACCATCATGACGATTTTGAGGAGCACGAAGACTGCCCCATTTGCGCATTGATTCACGACGGAGTCAATTTAGACGACTTCACGCCTGTCGTCACTGTTTTTTGGATTCTGCTGTTCATACTCCAAACGCAGTACGCTTCGCGTAATCCATTCGCATTCGCACTTCATTATAATCCTCGCGGTCCTCCGGCAAACACAATGCAATAAAAGCCTGTCATTCTGGAG
>CAMZGI010000348.1 GCA_947306305.1 uncultured Fibrobacter sp. | reverse complement strand
ATGACGTAATTCAATCCCGCGCTTTATCAAGTAGTCGTGAACTCGGGCTTCGCCGAGAACATGCCGTGCAATGCGGATGACTACTTCTTTGGGCGTTAAAGGAATCACGAAATGCCTTTTTTCAAAAACTTGATAAAAAGAAAACGGGGAAGGTACGAAAGTAAAATAGCCATGCGGTTTCGCATACGGACTTTCAAATCAAAGAACGTGGCAAAACGGTATTTGCGGATGTTTGCAAATGCTTTCTTGCGGAATTCTGCAAATTCTTCTGTGTCTTCGGTTCGCATCAAAATGCTAAAGCTTGCGCTCACGAGCATGCTGCGAGCAGCCTTGTAAAGCGGCTTCGATACAGATTTCATCTTCTCGAAAACGTCTTCGGCTATGCTGAGTATTTGTACTATTTTTTTGTTCTCGATTTGCGTGGCAAGTTCGCTGCCAGAACGTTTACGGTACAGGTATAGCTTTGATTTTGTAATTGCTACTTTGTTTGCTTCGAGCAGAATGTCTGGAATTACAGCCAAGTCTTCGTAAATTGACCCTGTGGGGAATAGCTTGCCTTTCCAAAGGCTTGTTTTGAACAACTTGTTCCAAGTGGAATAGTCGGGCAATCGGTCTTGGTATAACGCGTTTACGCTCGCTTGCTCTGCTGAAATGCTTGCTACTTTTGCAACTTTGTTGTCTGCATTTTTTTCGCTTTCTGCTTTGTACGATTCGTCGATATTCTGGAAGCTGCAACAAGCTATATCCGCTTGCTGTTCCTGAATTATGGAAACGAGCGTTTCAAGGAATGTTGGTGCAACGCAATCGTCACTGTCTATAAAGGCGATGTATTCGCCGCGAGCAATCTTGAGCCCTGTGTTGCGGGCTTCGGACGGACCTTTGTTTGGCTGCCCAATGAGCCTGAACCGTGAATCCGACGACGCGTAGCTGGCGGCAATTCTTGCACAGTCGTCCGTAGAACCGTCATTGATAATGATTGCCTCGAAATCAGTAAAAGTTTGTGCAACAACGCTGTCGAGGCAATCCTTGATGAACGCCTCGGTATTGTACATCGGGATGATTACGCTTACTGCTGGCATTTTTTGCCTTCGTTAGTTGCTTTTGCTTTCGAGTTCTTCTGAAAAACCTTTAAGGGCTTCTACCCAGCCGACGCGGACAAACGCTCCGACGCGGACTAGCTCGTCCTGAGCTTTTTCGTACGCTTTGAGAATCTCGTTGTACTGGGAAACGTCGCGGATCATCTTGACATCGTGGCGGACTTTCTTTTCGAGCATGTCTTGCTTCCATTGCGCCACATCCGCGAGGCACTTGCACGAGGTGTCTAAGCAATCCAGATAAGCGGGCACGGTGTCGAAGAACGTTTTTTCATAAGGCTTTGACTTGGGCTTTGCTTCTTTGACAAGTTTTTTTTGCGAAGCGACGTTCTTGCGAATTTCACTCATGAGCCGGACGATGCGAATAAAATCCACTTGCGGCCAAATGAGGCTGAAAGGCCACATCTTTTTCCAATGGAACTTGAAGATGGACTCGTGCGCTGTATTTTTGGCGCGAATCATTTCCTTGAGGTTTTCAAAGATAATTTGGGACAGTAATTTGTTTTCGTTTTCGCTCATACGTCAAGAATATAAAAAATAGGCGTGTTCGTCCTCGTTTTTTAATTTAAATTTGCTTGATTTTTTTAAATTAAAGTTTAGATTACTTGCGAAACGACTCTTTTTAAAGGAAAATATATGGATAAAAAGAAAATGAAGATCCTTGTCGTGGTTGACATTGTCATCCTCGTCGCTCTCGTTGTTCTCCTGAAGGTGCTCCAAGGAGGGTATGAGGAACAGGCAAAACGCACTGCAAATGAACAGGAATCCGCTTATTTGGAAAAGAACACACAGGTTCTAGTGGATCAGTGGCACTATGTTGACCAGTATAGCATGGCTTGGAGGCTTGTCTATTCGATGCTCTCTGGCGCAAAGACCGAGACTGCTTTTTCGACCAACTTGATTTCGATCGAAAGCGATAGGGATTCCCGCTTTAAGCAGATTTCTCACCTTTATACGGGTGCTGGCATTAACGATGCCGTGCAGAATAGCATTTTCCAGAAGGCTGGCCTTGCAGAAGGTTCTATCCTTGTGAAGGACGAAAAGAACGTTAAGGAAGTAACTTGCGGTAAGGATTGCATTGTCAAGTTCACGTTTGCCAAGGGCAAGATGAAAAACGTTGACTTTAGCGCCTTGGTCCAGTACAATCTCGCTAAGAATTTGAAAATCGAAAAACCCGGTGAATACCATTTTGAATAAGGGAGAACGTCATGAATTTAAAGAATATTTCCATTGCTCTTACCGTTCTCGTTTTTGGCGTTATCGCTATGCTCTTTATGCAGAAGGGTAACTACGTCAATCAGGCTAAGGAACACTACGAAGCTACAACAAACAAGTCTTTCAAGGGCAATTCCATGGTTCTTGAACTTGTCAACAATGCCATTGATTTGAACAAGGCTACTTGGGCAATCGCTTGCGAAGCTCTCCAGTCGGTCAGGACCTCTCAGGACATGGCTAGGCTCGAAGCTAAGTTTTTCCCGGCAACGAAGGGCTCCAACAGCATTACGAACAAGACGCGCCGCTTTGAAGCTAGCACCGCAAACGTCCTTGTCTCTACTTTCGGCAAAGTCGAAGAAGACAAGAAAACGGGAGTGAAGAGCCTCGCCGACTTGCAGTCCGTCAATGTGGATATGCTGCTTGGCAGAGTCGCTCCCGCCGTTCCTGAAAGCGACGACGAAGGCGAAGAATAAGTAATCGCGAGAGTTGCTTTCGAGCGCTCCGACTTCACAAAAAAACGAAAAGCCCTCATTTGGAGGGCTTTTGTCGTTTTCGGGCAAGATTTAAGGCTTTGGGGTGTTTGGTGCTTGAAGACCTTTGGGCATCACCTTCTTTACGA
>CAMZGI010000347.1 GCA_947306305.1 uncultured Fibrobacter sp. | reverse complement strand
ATCTATTTCTCGGGCACGGGCAACAGTCTCGCAATTGCACGTAAAATTGCAGAAGCGACAAACGATCAAGTGATTCCGCTGACGGAAGCCGTCAAGTTGGATTTGAGCAGCGAAGCCCGCATAGGACTCGTTTACCCATCCTACGATTTTGCCCCGCCCCCTGCCGTGCAGAAATTGTTGCCCAAGCTTCGCGTGAATCCGCAAGCCTACATTTTCGTCGTGATTGACTGCGGTGCACAAGTAGGAATTTCCTCTTGGTTTGCACGCCATGTGTTCAAGCAGATGGGCGCAAAAGTCGCCTTCTGCGACAAGATTCGCGTACCGGACTGCGCGGGGATCGCTTACAAACGCAACCCGAACAAGCAAATTTGGAAATTTGAAAAATATGCAAGCCGACTAGAACGCATTATCGACGACATCAAGAACAACCGAAGTGGTATCCACTATGGCGGATGGAGTCTGCTGGGCTGGATTTCGATGAACACTTCGTTCGGGCAAAAGATGATAAAAGCATTCCGGCCAGCCGCAAACCCAGATAAATGCATCGGATGCGGAACATGTGCTCGCGTATGCCCCGTCGAAAACATCACCATGCAAGAACGTGAAGGAGCAAAGTCCATCGCCGTGATAGGCGACAAATGCACGACATGCCTAGCCTGCGTCCATTTCTGCCCGCATCAGGCCATGCAACTAGGAAAGAAAAGCATCGAAAAATCGTGGCAATACCACCATCCCGAAATATCGCTCAAGGACATGATTCGAAAGTAAAAAAAGCCCCGATCATCGAAGATCGGGGTTTCGTTTTCATTTTACCGAGAACGTGACGGTCGCGTTGCAGCCTCACCCATCTTGCGGCATGGCATCCCAATAAGAACGCAGCTCGTTTATGATTTGATCGTAATCGTATTGCGTGAACGAGCACTCGCCTATCATCATGATGGTATAGTCAATGCCCTTGAACGATTTTCCGACTCCCGTATCGCGGAATCCGTTTCGCAAATAGAATGCGTGGCGACGCTTGCGCTGCTCAGAATTCTCGCAGACTTGTTCCGGCGATTCCATATCGAGAATGTTGGACTGTCCGCTATACTTTTCAATCAGCTGCGTGAGAATATGCTGCCCAATTCCCTGCCCGCGTAATTCTTCGGGCACGGCAAAGTACCAGAACCAGTTAAATTGCGGTCGCGGATAAACAATCGTCAGCCCGACAAGGTTTCCATCCTCGTAATAAACAGAAAAATCCAGCGACATCGTTTTCACAAGCCGCATCAAGTCAGCCCAAGGGATTTGTTCCTCTTTCGGGAAAGCAGTCTCGTAAAGGGCGCGAACATCTTCGTTCGCGTTGTCGGGATTCAGTTGAAAATTTTTGAGTTGCATATATAAAATTTAAGTTAAAATCTCACCGAGACAACAGCACCTTTAGCATCATCGATGAACACCGGGGCAATTGCTACGCGGGGAGGTTCATGCTTTTCGCCGACTTTATCCTTGTAAAACACGCTGCCAATGTACCAACCGATGGAGGCTCCCATCAGCGTCCCTGCAACAGCATCGGAGAACCAGTGCGCTTCGCCCTTTGCGCCGAGCACCATGCTCGTGGCGATGTAGCTCATGTAGAGTGCACACCCCGCAACAACCAGCGGATTATCACGGTGGTAACTTGCAATGCTCATGGCCATGGCGGCATTCGTCATAGAGTGCCCCGAAGGCCAGCCATAGAATACGCCGCGCCTACCAAAACCCCACTTGAAATCGCGGGAAAGCTTGCCAGAATTATTTTCGGCATCAGGGTGAGCACGCCCCGAAATCGCCTTGAGGATGTTGTTGTAAAGGAATGCGACGGCGGTCGCCTGCACCGCAACAGCACCCGTATTGTTCAGAGATTTGTTGTCACTGATAAAGTATAGATATCCGGGAACAAGTACCGGGAAAAACGTTCCCATCATCATGCCGGGCATAAACGCTATTCCAAAAGCAATCTTGTTTTGGCGGGCGGCAAAACGCGCCACCATCAAGTCGTTATTTTCCGTCGAAAACTTGTATGTAAGCACACCGCCAAGCAGATGGAATCCGAGCGGCCACCCAAACGCACTCAAGAGCATGTTGCGTCCCAAGTGATCCAGCGGAGAAAGTTTCAGTTCAGCAGAAACCGCCGAAGTGTCCACATGCACCGACGGAGATTCAAGCACCGCAGCGGAATCCACAGAAATCGCAGAGCTGTCCGCGTTCTGTGCAAACGTGACGGAACATAAAAGGGCGCATACAACCAGCAACTTCCTCATACCCAAAAGATACTATTTAGAGAATAACGTATCAAACGTTACTTCACCGAAAACGTGACGGTTGCGTTGCCATCGCCGAGGATTTGTTTTAAGCGTTTCTTATCCACGTTGTCGATTTTCCCGAGACGTGTGAAGTTCCAGGAATTCTTGTCATAATAAATGGTAATGGATTTACCTTGATACAAGATGATGTCGCCCGCATCGGTATCGATCTGCGTGTCATTCCGCGGGAAACTACGCGGCAAGTCCGCCACCTTCTCGAAACTTCCGTAGTCATGCATATCGAGCGTCAAATCGCCCTGCGACAAATATTCCGCAAAAGCTTCCGCCGAAGAATTGTCAGCAAGCGTCGCCGTAAAAGATTTGCCATATCAGCAATTTGGTAAAGAAGATCAGGCTGGTGGGAAGAGGGGTTTTAGGGGGTGTTCCCTTAGGCGAGAGGGTGTGCGGAAGACCCGGCCCTTCGGCGGTTCGGCCCTTCGGCAAGCTCAGGGACCTTATACCGACCTTTGGGACTTTGGCCGGGGCTGGAGCCAGGGGGAAACGTCCTCCCCCCTTACCATCCAAAAAGAGCGATTTAAAGGGGTAAAAACACACGATTTTACAAAATTTACCCCTTTAACATTGATTTTTCTCCTAAAAAAGGGTATATTT
>CAMZGI010000346.1 GCA_947306305.1 uncultured Fibrobacter sp. | reverse complement strand
CGAGGAGTTCGCCAATTTCCGGGTCGTTGTTGGCAGAAATCGTAGCGACCTGGGCAATGTGTTCCTTGCCGTTGATCTTCACGGCCATCTTGCCGACTTCCTTGATCACAGCTTCGACAGCAGCGTCCATACCGCGCTTGATGTCCATCGGGTTTGCACCGGCGGCAACGTTCTTGAGGCCTTCGCGAGTGATTGCCTGGGCGAGGACCGTAGCAGTCGTGGTACCGTCACCAGCAGCGTCAGAAGTCTTGTTGGCGACTTCCTTGGCCATCTGGGCACCGAGGTTTTCGTATGCGTCTTCGAGTTCAACTTCCTTAGCGACAGAAACGCCGTCCTTGGTCACATTCGGAGCACCGAAGGAGCGAGCGATCATCACGTTACGGCCCTTAGGACCGAGAGTCACCTTGACTGCGTTAGCGAGCTTATCGACACCCTTCATGAGGGATTCACGTGCAGCCACATCAAACTTCAATTGCTTTGCCATTGTTGTTGTTCCTTTTTTAAAAATTTTTTAGTGATTAGTGGTTGGTGGTTAGTGGTTAGGATTTATAAACGCGGCGTAGCCGCCCTGTTTACTAACCACTGCTTACTAACCACTACAGAGTAGCGATAACGTCGGATTCCTTGACGATGAGGTAGTTTTCGCCTTCGACGGTAACTTCGGTACCGCTGTACTTGCCGTAAAGCACCACGTCGCCAACCTTGACTTCCATGGCAACGAGTTCGCCCTTGTCGTTCTTGCGACCCGGACCAACGGCCACGACCTTGCCCTGCATCGGCTTTTCTTTTGCATTATCCGGAATGAAGAGACCGGAGGAGGTCTTCTGTTCGGCTTCTGCCGGCTTGACAACGATTCGATCTGCTAAAGGCTTGATCATTATTCTTATCCTCTTTTGGGCTTTGCCCATTGTTTTAATTCTATGGTCATGTCTGGATTGTTCCAAATTAGACCGTTTTCTTGTTTCGCCCTCTGTAAAGCAATTTCCGTGCCAAAAGTGTAAAAAATGGCAAAAAAACGCAAATTTAACGAATTTTAAGACGATTTGAAAGTGAAAAAAGCGAATGTGAAAATGAAACCGAAGATGCAAATCGAGAACAGATAGATTAAACTGTTTTATTTTGAAACACTGGGGTGGTTGCTTGCGGTCGCTTGATGTTCAATGAAAAAATATGTTTAAAAATGAAATGCAAAACGTCCCGCACGATGAATTTTAATAAAAAGATTTTTTTACACATTTTCTTTGCGTAAAAAATGAAAAAATCCTGGAAAAAAGCGTGTTAATGAAATAGGGGAGCTTTTTAGCGAGAAATCCCCCCGCAAAACAGAGTGTATTGACAAATTGTATTACAAATTGTAAATTGATTATGAAATTTATAGACCATGCTTTTGAGCGTTTTGATGAACGCCAATTCACACCAGAAATGGCTGTGAAACTGATTAATGGAAAACGGCTGTTGTTTCCTTCAAAATCAAATCCAGACCGATATATTGCTATTGGCTTGGTGGACGGAAATTTTTGGGTTGTTGTGCTAGAAAAGGATCTTTATACAGTAATCACAGCCCGTAGGGCACATAATGATGAGGTTGAATTATGGAAAAATTCAAGATAGCTAAAAATCCTGAATTGTCGGAGGATGAAATTCTTGAATATAGCGGTAGCCTTGTGGACGAAATCCGTGAAGCCCTCGCCGACGGCTCCGCGATTGTTTCCGATGGTCCTTGGGAAGAAACCGTCAAAGCCATCAAAGAACGCCGCAAGCGCAGTGAAACACGGATGGCTTCGTTCCGCCTGCCGGTTTGGATCATCGAAGGGCTCAAGCGAAACGCCGCCAAAGGCGACGTCAAGTACAGCGAATACGTCATCGAAACGCTGGCTAAGGCCGCGATTTGATAGACCAGAACCAATAAAGAAGCGTACTGCAAAAATAGAATGTAAACTTATGTTTGCTTGTTTTCGCCGTTTTTGCTCAAAAAACAAGATTCGGATAAATTTTGCGCCGCTGTCGCGGGCATCCCAGCCCCCGAACGCATATTATGCCCTACAAAATTGCTAAATAATTGCTATATTGCGACAATAATTTTAAAAACGGCCTCTAAATCGCCTAAAAAACGGTTAGGACCGTGAATGTGTTAAACGTCTGGGTGTTTGCGCTTTTGAAAGAAAGTGCAATTGCTTGGAGTAACCACGAGGTTCCGCCGGTGTATCCGCGCTACCTAAAACGAGTCTTGGATTTTTTCTGTGCCCTTGCGGCTATATGCTGCTTGTATCCACTATTAGTCACGCTCACTTTGGTGGGGGCGATAATGATGCGTGGGAACCCGTTCTTCACGCAACTGCGCCCGGGCAAAGATGAGAAAATCTTCAAACTAATCAAATTCCGCACCATGACGAACCAGCGTGATGCAAACGGAAATCTGCTTCCCGACGACGTTCGCCTGAATGCTTACGGAAGGTTCCTCCGCAGCACGAGCCTCGACGAGCTCCCCGAGCTCTTCAACATCCTCAAGGGCGACATGGCTGTGATAGGTCCGCGACCGCAACTCGTGCGCGACATGGTCTTTATGACTCCCGAACAGCGTAAACGCCATACCGTTCGCCAGGGACTAAGCGGACTTGCTCAGGTCAATGGACGCAACGCCGTCACCTGGGAAACGAAAATCAACTACGATCTGAAGTATATCGAAAACATTACGTTCCTTGGCGACGTTAAAATCATCTTCACCACGCTTGCGAAAGTGTTCAAACGCGACGGGATCACCGAAGAGGGCGAGGACACCGCTACCGACCTTGGCGATTACCTGTTGGCCGAAGGCCGCATCACCCGCGAAGAGTACGACCGCGGTCAAGAAGAAGCGAAAAAGCTGATTAGGAAGGCTTTGGGTGATTCTGAGCTGAAAGCAGAAATGCCTGTTGTCGAAGGCACTTGTGAGGCGGCAT
>CAMZGI010000345.1 GCA_947306305.1 uncultured Fibrobacter sp. | reverse complement strand
CGCGGTCCATGTTCGGGAGCGTTCCCGTGATGACGGCGGTTTGCCCTTGGAACAAAGTCTTTACAACGCCTTTAAATTCCGTTGGGAGTCCGAGCGCAATGAGTTCTTCGATTTCTTGCGTGTAAAGCGGCGTGTGGAAAAAGTCATAGACCGATTTTCCGATGCGTTCGCCTACGTCGGTCACGTTCTGCAAATCTTCGACAGTCGCGGTGCGGATTTTTTCGAGCGTGCGGAAGTGCTTCGCGAGGTTCCTTGCGCTGGTGCGGCCTACAAAGCGGATGCCGAGTCCGTGCAGCAAGTTTTCGAGGCTCTTTTGCTTGGACGCTTGGATAGCGTCATAGACGTTTTTCGCACTCTTTTTAGCCATGCGTTCTTGCGATTCCAAATCTTCGAGCGTGAGGCGGTACAGGTCGGGAATGCGTTTGATTTTGCCGGTGGCAAGGAGGCTTGCAATGAGCGCCGGGCCTAAGTTTTCGATGTTCATCGCTTCGCGGCTCACGAAATGTTCAAAGAGGCATTGGACTTGAGCTTTGCAATGCAAGTTTTCGCAGCGGAGAATAACTTCGCCATCGATGTGTGTGAGAGGTTCGCCGCATTCGGGGCATTTTTCGGGGGCGGTTACGGGTTTCGCTCCTTCGGGGCGGAGTTCGCGTTTGACATCTGTAATTTTGGGGATGATTTCGCCGCCTTTTTCTACGCCGACGGTGTCGCCGTAATGCAAATCGAGACGTGCCACTTCGTCAAAGTTATGGAGGGTCGCTCGTTTGACGGTTGTGCCTGCGAGACGCACGGGGGCGAGGTTCGCCACGGGCGTTACGGCTCCAGTGCGGCCCACTTGAAATTCTACGGATAAAAGCGGAGTGTAGGCTCGTTCTGCTTTAAACTTGTATGCAATGGCCCAGCGGGGGCTTTTGCTTGTGCTGCCGAGTTCGCGTTGCATGGCGAGGTCGTTGAGCTTCACGACCATGCCGTCGATATCGAAGGCGAGGTTGTCGCGGCTTGCTCCAATCTCTTCTGAAATCTTCATGATTTCATCGACGGTGTCGGCGGTCCAGTAATCGTTTGTGTGGAATCCGAGACGCTTGAGCTGCTTTAAATTCTCTTCGTGCGTTGCATTGTTGCTCTGCGGAATGTGGTATGCAAAGAATCGCATGGGGCGCGTCTTGCATTCGGCAACGCTCTTGAGTTTGAGCGAACCTGAAACTGTGTTGCGACAGTTCTGGAAAGTCTTTTTGTTTTCGAGAATGAACTGCTCGTTCAGGCGCTCGAACGCTTCGCGTTCCATATAAACTTCGCCGCGGACTTCAAATGTGCCTTGCGGAATTTCGCTAGAGTCAATCTTTAATTTTTTCGCGTCAAAATATTCTGGAATGTCGGGAATCGTGAGGGCGTTCAATGTCACGTCGTCGCCTTGGGCGCCGTCGCCGCGAGTCGCGGCTTGCTTGAGTCTGCCGTTTTCGTAAACAAGCGAAAGCGAAACACCGTCAATCTTACGCTCGCAAATCCACTTGTGATTAGACGAGAGACGAGAGACGAGAGACGAGAGACCTTCTTCCGCGGCATTGACAAACTCGCGCATTTCTTCTTCGCTATAGACGTTTGCAATGCTGAGCATTGGCACTGCGTGCGTAACCTTCGCAAAGTCGTTCGTGAGGTCGCTTCCGACGCGTTGCGTGAGCGAATCTTTTCCACGGAGTTCTGGGTACTTTGCTTCGAGTGCTTCCATCTCCTTGAGACCAAAGTCAAAGTCTTGGTCGCTCATGGGGGAGACTCCGTCTTTGTAGTAAAGGCGGCTGGCTTCTTCTAGTTGCTTTTTCAGCTCAAAATAACGGGTGCGGTCAAATTCTTTTTGCGAGTCCATGCACGTCAATATAGCAAGTTGTCCCCTTGTTTTACGGGGTTGAGGGAATAAAAAAGAAGCCCGCTCATCGAGCGGACTTGCGTGAAAATTTAGTGGATCCTTGCCTTGCTTCGACTGCACTCAGCTCAAGTCGCGAGGATGACGACTTCGGCGTTATACGGCTTCGGCGGCTGCTTTCCGTGAGCCTCAAGCGACTCGTATCAACGAGTCGTGGAGGCGAGAGCACAGCGAAGACGGAACTTTTCAGTCTGACTTAGAGCTGTGCGGCTGCTTTCCGTGAGCCTCAAGCGACTCGTATCAACGAGTCGTGGAGGCGAGAGCGCAGCGAAGACAGAGCTTTTCAGTTAGGCTTAGAGCTGTGCGGCTGCTTTTAAAACTTCTGCCTTGTCGGTTTTTTCCCACGTGAAGCGTTCGCCCGTGCGGCCAAAGTGACCGAGAGCGGCTGTCTGCACGTAACCTGGCTTGCGGAGGTCGAGCATCTTTTCGATGCCTGCCGGAGAGAGGTCGAAGTTCTGAGCAACAATTGCTTCAATCTTGCGGTCGTCGATCTTGCCAGTGCCAAACGTGTTCACGAGCACAGAAACCGGCTTGGAATAACCGATAGCGTAAGCGAGCTGGACTTCGCAACGGTAGGCGAGGCCTGCTGCCACGATGTTCTTTGCCACGTAGCGAGCAGCGTATGCTGCGCTGCGGTCCACCTTAGACGGGTCCTTGCCGCTGAAAGCTCCACCGCCATGGCGGCCCATGCCACCGTAGGTGTCAACGATAATCTTACGGCCAGTGAGTCCGCAGTCGCCGTGCGGGCCACCGATGACGAACTTGCCAGTCGGGTTCACGAGGTAGCGGGTCTTCTTGTCCAAAAGTTTGGCCGGAATCACCTTCTTGATGAGCTTTTCGATGATTTCCTTTTCGATCGTGGAGTGCTTGAGTTCCTTGCCGTTCACCTTTTCGTCGTGCTGGGTGGAGATGACGACGGTATCAACGCGAACCGGCTTGTCGTTTTCGTCGTACTCGACGGTGACCTGGGACTTGGCATCCGGGCGGAGCCACTTGATCTTGCCCTTTTCGCGGAGGTTCTGGATTTCTTCCA
>CAMZGI010000344.1 GCA_947306305.1 uncultured Fibrobacter sp. | reverse complement strand
TAACTCTATTCCAGTAACTAGCCCGAAGGGCGGAGTAACTAAGTTCTAGTAACTGCGACAACGTCGCGCTCTTGTCTAATACCTAATGCTCGTTCTTCGGAGCAGGTGGTGCTGTTTGCCGCTGTCCTTGGTGTTCAGCTTTGATAACGGCATTTGGGCCTCGAAAATAATTCCGAACAGAAAGTGATTGATGACTCCCCAGCGTTTGCGATTGGAATATGGATCGGCAAAATGGACACCTTTCAAAACCCATTGAAATTTTGGGGAAAGATAGAGCATGTTGCCTATAGGGAGTTTTTTCGTTATCTGTGCGCTTCCAAAGAACGACATGTTGTCTGATGTATCTTTTTCAAAGCTGAACGATGTTAATCCAAGGCCTCCCATGATGTCGGCTCTAAAATTGCCGAAATCAAAAGAATATCCCATAAACAAATCAAAACTGGGAGACATGTTTTTTGCAATGAAAAGGTCGTTCTGGAATTGGAGCACGAAGTTATAGATTTGCACACGACCTTCGGGAAATCCAGCTGTAAAGTATTCATCGACTTTGCTTAACGAAGAACTTTTTATGGATTTCCCTATAGAAAACCCAAAGCCGAAACTGAAATAGCCGTCATCTTTGTCATACTGAACAAGTTGACTAGAAATATTGTCATCCATAATCGTCAAAATGGCTGTCTTGTAACGGCTGTCGGGGTATTTACGCAAAAAGTTATTGCGAGTATTCAATATCCACGAGTAATCATAGTCAAATTTTTCATGACGTCCTAAAGGGCTTTCGTCTTGAAACCATAGCTCTGTCCAAGATGCAAACATGTCCGCAGCGAGTTCGGTTGCACTTTTGGTTAATTTAGTTGCAATGCTCATGAACCGGTCGGCTGTAAATAGCTTATCTGCAATTATGCTTGCGAGAACCGTTGATCCATCGGGATTGTTCTTCAGCATTTCCTTTTTTTGAAATGCATACTGGTTGTCGTACTTTGCAATCATGTAGTCCAGAAGCAGGTTGTACATCGCGTTGTCTTCGTTTGTTGCTTCCCGACCTTCTTCTTCTTTGCCTGCGAAATAAGCGTATTTCGGATAAACATTTTTGAATTCGCCGCTCCCTTTCCTTTCGTCGTAAAGCGTGTAGGCGATTCGAATCATTTTTTCGCGTTTGTCCTTGTCGGCACAGATTTCTGGACTCGCTTTATATCCTTGTTCTGCGATAAAATCTAGCAGTTCCAGATGTCTTGTTGAACTGTCCGAAACAGCATTTTCATTAAGCATTCCAAGAACATATTGGTCAAATACGCAGGCATCAATTTCTTCAGCATTGCATAGGCCGCAAGCGGAAAGAATCAGGAGAAAAATGAAAATCAAACGTCGCATATTCTTAAATCTCTATCTTATTTCAGAAAATGGGATAACGACTTCAATGGTTGCACCTATATAGAACTGATTGATATAGACTCGTCTCCTTTTTCCTGTTTCAGGAGATTTATATTTGAAGGTTTTCATGGTCCATTGAACTTTAGGAGTGAACGATCCTCCACCGGTAAAAAAGATTCTCTTGAAACCCTGCAAACCTAATGTATATGCCTTGTAAACGGTTGAATCTTTGTCCTCCAAAAACTGCTCCATGCCTATGCCGACCAGTGCATCCAAGCCGTAATCGCCAAATTCGAGGTTGTATCCGAAATGCCCGTTCAGTCCCACGGCATTTAATCCATCGTGGTAATACATGTCGCATTGCAGTTGAGCCACGAAACGGAGAATCTGCAATCGAGCGCTTGGTATAGCGGCTGAATATGTTTCTTTTTCGGTTTCCAAGCCAGAACCGAACAGCGATTTCCCGACTAGAAATCCTATTCCGACTGCAAGATGCCTGGTATCTTCTTCATAGAGTTGTATTTCATATTTTTCTTCGTTGTCTGCAAGATATTGCATCAAGGATGTGTTGAACAATGCTTGTAATGCAGGCTTGTATGGGCTTTCTGGGTGCTTCTTAATGAAATTCTGTGATGGAATTTGTAGCCATACATAGTTGTTATCGTTGAATTTTTTTAATGTTGGGAGACCCGTAATCCATAAATTGGCCCAAGATTTTTCCCATTGCGATTGGAGTTCGGCGCTAGGGATACCATCAATCATCGATATTCTGGATAATTGCAGTTCGTCAAGCAAGGCGTCTAGTTCGGATTTGAAACCGTAAACCGTTTTTTTTCTGCTATTTGCCGCTGAGAGCATGTTTCGCTTAACATTGGCAAAGTGCTTGTCGTACTTGGCGATGATGTAATCTAGGATAATGTTGAAAACCGCGTTGTCTTCGTCAGAAAATGTTTTGCCGTTCTCTTCTTTGCCTGCAAAATGCTCGTATTTTGTGTAGGCGATATCGGACGCTTCGACATTCTTGGCTGTCTTGCTAGCGTTGAACAGGTTCGCCACTTTCGTCGAGATTTCTTGAACTCTATTTTCGTCCTTGCACATCTCGTGATTCACGGAGAGGCTGTTTTGTTGGACGTAGTCGAGAACATTTCCATGGTCGACATGTGATTGAATGCTTCTGAGCAATAACGTGGCGAGGGAATCGTCAAAATCGCAAACGCCGATTTCAGCTGGTTGGGCAAATCCAATACTAAATACGCAAAGAACAAAAGTAAAAATACGGTGCATGTTCATATTTTGAGAAAAAAACGTGTAAATAAACTATAAAAAATACACCGGAAAAACAAGAAAGAGGTAACAGGTTTCAGGTTATAGGTAACAGGAATAGTATCACGAGCTTCGCACGTATTTATAGGACGGCTTTGCCGTGATTATGAACCCTGACCCCTGACACCTCATACCTCAAAGCGAGCTTGCGAGCGACCTCATTTTCTTTCGTCTATAGCCCGCGGTAGCGGGCGTTCTTTCGTCTAATCGCTCTCGTGCTTGCTCATGCAGTGGAGGCTTCCGCCTTCTTCGATGACGGTGC
>CAMZGI010000343.1 GCA_947306305.1 uncultured Fibrobacter sp. | reverse complement strand
ATTCGCTACAAGACTCTGAAGAGATAATGCATAATGTGGAATGTGTAATGTGGAATGTGGAATTATCCATTTCTCATTACACACTTCACATCACACATCGCGGCTTCGCCGCTCACATTTCTCATTGCGCGGCGTAGGCCGAGGGCGCCTTTCTCATATACTTTTGTGTCATCCTGAGCGAAGCCCGTAGGGCGAAGTCGAAGGATCCAGTGAATAAAAGGGAATTGCGCATGAATCGCTTGTTGTGGATACTTTTGTTCGTTTCTACGTCCGTGCTGTGGGCATGGGACATGGATGAAAGTATGGTCAATGGCTCCCTTGTGAAGCTTGATTCTGTGCGTTGCCCGACTTGCGAAATCTCCCGGTATGTTGAAACTCCTGGGTATGAATGCGAATCTTGTGCATTTTATGTAAAATGCAAGGAAAAAAATGTTGTCTATGAGTTTACTGCGGGATCTATGGGAAGCTTTGAATTTATAGATGGTGTTACAGTTTCGTATGGAAAAACGACTGGCCTCAAGAATTGCTCAGTTCATTTTTCTTTTCGCAATGGCATGAAATTGGGCATGTCCAAAGCGGATGTCAAAAAATTGGGAATTCCGTTTAAGGAAAAAAGTAAAACGGTTTGGGAATGGGTGGAAGCAAAACGATTAGGCGCACAAGAACCGTCGGATCCAAATGATTGGCACGAATGGCAATGGCTGACTATTGATTTTTGCAAGGACAAAGTCTGCAAAATCAATTATGTGCGTAACACGCAAGATAGTGGCCCGTAATAACCTTTGCATGGGAATGCGTCTCTTGATGCAAAACTTTGTTCCTAGTTCCTACACCCTTTCGTCGGGTCGATTTTTGAATTTTTTACAAGGTCGTTGATCTTTTTTGCTATACGTTGTGCTTGGGGATGGAAACCATCTAAATCAGGAAGTCCTAATTTTATTGCTGTTGCTTTTTTGTTGTTCGCTAGTACAATGGATTCTGAGGGATGTAAGCACAGATCTGCGTATGAAGCGTATTCAATTTCGGGCTGATAATGGGTTACTTCTTCAATAATATCTTGTACTAAATCTCGTGGTAAGTCATTGCTGTAGCAGGAATCTATTTCGTTCTTGCCTTCGAAATGGACTATCGTTGAGATTGTTTTTAGAGTGATTGAGTCTTTGTAAACGGATATATATGCGTCAAACCATTTTCCACCGTCTGCCATGAAAACGAGAAGATTGATATCGCTACTTCTGTCGGCTTCTGGATATTCTTTGTAGAATTCGTCTAAGGACATGTCCGTTCGTTCTGTTTTATATTCGAAACCGAACGCTCTGTTCTCAAGTTCTTCAGATGCAGATAAGGTAAAAAAGGAAACGATAAATGAAGTGGCGAGAAATCCAAGTCTTTTCTTTTTTGTTGTTTTTCTGATGGTAAAATAAAAAGTGGATACGGGCAGAGCTGAAAACAACATTGTGCAAATTGAACAGCCAAGAATATAATAATGTTGGGGTATGTTTGGGTCACCGTCGTGTATATGTATAAAAAATACTGCCAAACCCAAAATAAAAAGGGTAAGGAGTGCAGAAACAACTTTCCCGGCGATAAAAAAGCCCTTGCGATATTTTGGAATCGTATTGAAAAGGATGCCCAATATAAAAGGTATTGAGGCGAAGACAATAATGCTTGCGAATTTCAAAATCGGCATGAAGAATGGTGAGGTCGGTTCCATATATGTGGAAAAATAGCTATTTTAAAGAGGAATTCTTCTCTCGTCTCTAGTCTTTCGTCTCTCGTCTAATATGCTCCACATTCTAAAACATGAACTTCGTTTGATTTTTCGGGAACCTCGCTTCTGGATTCCTTTTATTGTTCCGCCTGTAATTTTTGCTGTGAGCCAGATGATTGCGGTAAGGCATTATGGCGAATATGTGATGGAGGGCATGGAAGGCTACTTGATGCTTTTGCTCGGTTGTTTGATGGCTCCGATGGGAGCTCCGCTTGCGGCTGACAGCTTTGCTGGCGAACGCGAACGCAAGTCGTTGGAACTCTTGCAGCTTTTGCCGATTAAACCGTCGAAATTGTTTTGGGGAAAGCTTTTGGCGGTCATGCCGTTTTCGACGTTTTTTGCTGTTATTGTGCAGTGCGCTTATTGGTTTGGGCAGCCGATGATTTCTCAAGAGACCGCTTTGGCTGCGATTATTGGCGCAATTTCGGTGAGCCTTTTGGTAAATGCATTTACTTTACTTGTATCGCTCCGCGTAAAGACGGTGCGTGCGGCGACACAGAGCGTACTCTTTTTGATTATCCCGCTCATGTTTTCTGTGCAGTTGTGCTTTGAAACGTTCCTTGCGGGGCTGACGATTCCTTTGGCGACGCTTGCGGTAAGCGTTCTTGTCATTATCGTTTCTGTAAGAATCGGACTCCGCCGCTTCGTGCAAATGTAGGATTGCTCAATTCCTAGTTGTGGAGAAGGCTCCCGCTGCTAGCGAGAGCCTTCATAAACGGGTAGTTATAAGCCGGGTTCTGTACTCTGATGTTGCCATCGGAGCGATGACCATCTCTCTGGACGAATCGTTACCGACCGCCTCAAGCGACCTACCCGGATATCCAGCTGGCACGGGCCGCACCAGGTTCTTGCGAACGGAATCCTGCTTGGTCTTGCACCGGATGAGGTTTACCATGCCGCCCCTGTCACCAGAAGCGCGGTGAGCTCTTACCTCGCCATTTCACCCTTACCTCGCTGAACCGAAGTTCAAACGGGGCGGTTTGCTTTCTGTTGCACTTTCTGTCGCGTTACCGCGCCTGGACGTTATCCAGCATCATGCCCTGCGGTGCCCGGACTTTCCTCCAGCCGTGAAGCCGGCGGCCATCCGCTACCCGTTCTAAATGTAGAAATTCATGAGGAAATATGCAAGGTGAGTTGATTGTTCAGAGTTACTGAGGTTGCTTCGCAACAGTTCCTAGTTTGGAGTTACTAGTT
>CAMZGI010000342.1 GCA_947306305.1 uncultured Fibrobacter sp. | reverse complement strand
CGCCACCTTCGGACTGCATTTCAAACACGCGGGGAACCTGTCCCCAAATATTCTTTTTACCTGCAGCACTCCAGTTGTCGGCGTGCTCAGCCATAGGACTGGACGGTGTAATCGGGTAAATAGCAGCAACTTCGCTAACAGCAAACGCAACGTTAGCGGTGGCCTCGTTACCGTCACACGCAATCATCTTTTTTGCCATAGTATCTCCAATTTTTAGGTTATTTCAAAAAAATCTGATCATATACACCTCATGCATGTGGCACATGCATAAGGGCAAAAATCCATGCTTAAAATTAAATAAGATTAAAGCGTTGGAACAATTAATTTTTGAAAAAAGAGTGAAATAAGAGGCTTTTTTCGTTTTATGAATGTGGCAAGCAACTATTTAGATAAAAACATTCCAAATATGACGAGAAAATGTATGTTGCCCGAAATGTTGAAATAAGTTCTTTTAGAATTAAAGAAATGCCCGACTTCAAAGTAGATAAAAGGTGTTATTCCAAGTCGAGCCGACGCTCCATAGTCAAAACCGCTCGGGATAAACCACCCGATTTCTGGCCCTACAGTGATGTCGAATATGAGGAGTTGATATAAAAACCTCAAGTTCGGTTGCAAGAAGAAACCGGGTTTATGTTCGTCGTAATCGTAAATAAATCGGGTTCTAACAGTCCAAATAATCACATCACCAGGTGCAAACCGGTATATTACGGGGAAGTCTTCGCCTTTGAGACCTGATAAGCCCCAATCGACACCAACGGCAAACATGTTTGATCCGCCGCCAACAGACAAATCCCAAGGAATAGGCATACCACCGGCAAATGATTTTGCGGGTATCAAGAAAAGGCAAAGTGCTAGAATTATGTATGAAAATCGAATCATGTTCTCCCAAGGCGTGCGTTACGTGCATAACAGCAAAAAATCCATGCTTTAAAGTTAAGTAAGTTTACGCAATGGATTATTTTCTTTTTTGAAAAGAGATGTAGAAATATTGTCTGTTATTCAAATAACTTCTGGTTTATTTCGATTTCCAGCCCGGCATAAGCGCTCCCGTACTTGTTGCGAAGCGTAGTAGTGAGCCCGTCGGCTTTCCCCAAATAAGGGTAGTTCCTGCGGATACGGAGGGTGGGCTCGCGTTCTTGGATATTCTTGATAAGAATTTCGGCCAACTTAATTTCTGCGGGTCGTTTGGAATCGTAGAGAATGCCCACGTCTGCATCGCGTTCGTTCCCGTTGAGTACAGGAGTAAAGCTGTGGATGCCGAGGTGGATTACCTTGAGTGGAACTTCTTTATCGCAGGTTCGTAGGCTTTCGGGAATTTTGCCCGAAACGAATTTCTCGATTTTATCGCGGTACTTTTGCCACAACGCGAGAAGGCGTTTTTTGGTGTTGTCGGGCAAATGCATCGTGAATTCCGAAAAGATGGTCTTGTTGCGCGGACTGCGGTTCATATCGACGACCAGCCTCGAATAAATTGCCGAACAGTTGAAGTCTGGCTTTAGCCGTTTGACCAAATTCGAGAAAAGCTTGAACGCGCCGATGTCGTAGCCACGGTGCGAGACGAGAACGTCTTCGGGAATGCCCCAAATATTGCAGGACTCTTCGCCGCGGCGAATCGCTTCTTGCGTGTTGCAGTCTCGAAATGTGCGCAGCACAAAATCCGGCAGAGCGTTGCTCGCGTGTTCGCAGGTAATCATCAGTGCCGGTTCTTCCATCATTTTTTCTCCACAACAAGAATGTTTCCATCGTACGTCATGACCCCGAGCAAAATGCTATGGATCAATCTAAATTTATCTACTTTGTAATAAGGACCGTTATTCATGGGGTTCGTGCAATCCGGGTCTGCAACTAAGAACTGCTTCTTCTCGTCGAGGCCGTAAAGCACTACGAAGTGACCCATCGGGTCGCCATGAATGTCGTCAAAGACAGACTGGTCTTTATCATTTGTGTACTCGCGAGGACAGCGGTAAAGGTAGGTCGCGCTGAGACCGCAAAGTACAGGGATGCCACGCTTAAAGTAACTTTCGAACATGCTTGCCCGAAGGTTAGCCGTGGCGACGGTTCCGCCCAAGTCCAAGAATCGAATGTACGCATCGATTGCTTTTTTGAGCTTTGGAGCGTGTTTCGCCTTGTGCAAAATTACGAGTTTTTCGCGGAGTTCTGGCATTTTGAGCTTGCTCCACGTCGGGTCGAAAATTTTGAGATTGTACGAATAAATGGTAGCCTTGAACCCGCGCTTGAGAGCGTCGATGCCCAAGAATACGCCTAATGTGCCTCCCTCCTCTAAAAATTCAATCTCAGAAATGAGTTTTTTTAAAGGAATCTTGTAGCCAAGATAGGTGTAAACAGCGTGTAGGCTGGTCGGTCCGCACGTAACATCGTCTGGCTGAGGGAGTATTTTCAAATCCATCTAATTTGCCTCGCATTGAACGTGGCGGTTTGGTCATCAAATCGTCAATCTGTTCGGAAATATATAAAATCGAAAATGATAAAATTCTTATAAAATTACGTTTTGGTTTGGACTTTGCACGGGAAATTAATTCATCTGAAATGGAAGCTATTTTAAAAATGCAAAGAACACGGCGGCGATAATGAACAAGAACGCGACGATGTGGTTCCATTGGAGTGTCTCTGTATGGAACACCGTCACGGCGATTGTCGTAAACACCGTCAAAGAAATTGCCTCTTGAATAATCTTCAGTTGCATGAGGCTGAAGGGGCCGCCGTTGATGCGGCTTCCGATGCTGTTCGCGGGAATCATGAAGCAATATTCGAGGAACGCAAGCCCCCACGATGCAAGAATAACAAGGATTAGCGGCCAGTCGGTGCTGATGTGCATTTCCTTGAGCTTGAGGTTTCCGTACCAAGCAAATGTCATGAAGATGTTGGAGCAGCAAAGGAGGAGGATTGTAAAAATACCGGCTTTCATATGTTAGTTGTTGGTAAACAGTGGTTGGTAAACAGTGGTTAGTA
>CAMZGI010000341.1 GCA_947306305.1 uncultured Fibrobacter sp. | reverse complement strand
ACTAATAACTATTTACTTCTTTATGCAGCGGATGGTTCGGTAGGTGTCGCCGTTATCATTTGGAGGTTGAATTCTTCTGGTTCCAGAGCTGTCTTCAATAAATGCAGGACCCTTGTACCAGTCGATTTTAACACTTTCAGTGGTGATTGTTGCGTAGCGGCGATTGCCTTCGCTATCGATTTCGTTTAGCCAAAGACGCGTTGCGTATTCTTGTGAGAAATCTTTGTAACTGTCGGTTTCGCAAATTCTCCCAATCTCTTTAAAACTCATGCCGTAGGTGTCTGGTGCTGTGTAGATGTTTATGATTCCTACGCCTTCGAGTTGCGAGTAGAGTTTTTCTAAATCTTCTGGATTTTCACCGAACGATGCGATGTCTGCGGAATCGGGAAGCCGCCAGCCTTCGGGGCAGATTTCTCCGGCGATTGATGCGTTGTAGAATCGTCCAACATTCTTGCAACTATCGGCAAGGCATGCGGTTGTGCTGTCTGTTACAGGAACGCCTTCGTACTTTATGTTTTCGGCCATCCAGGTTTTCCCCTTGAATTCAGTCGTTTTGTAGATTTGACCGTCGCGCGGATCCTCGAACTCTCCGTATTCAAAGTTAGGGTTGAAATAGTAATCTTTGGGATAATCGTAGTCTAGTTTATATGTACGTTTCCATTTTTTATTGAAACAGATGTATTCCGAGAAATTTGTCTTGAGGCTGTCGTTTATAATTTTGATTCGCATGTTGTCTGTATCGCAGGGCATGTTGTAGAACTCTGTCCATTCTCCGTCGTGACATACGTAGTAGAGATTTGTGTCTGAAAGGCTTTGGTAGGTTTTGCCTTCTGTATCGCATTTGATGTTTGCTGTTTCGACATCTATTAGCTTGGCGATTTCCCAGCCATTTTCTTTGTGGCAGGGAGCACTGGGGCTGTAGGGGTCTGGATTTACGGGATAAACTTTGCAAACGCTGACTATTCTGACAACATTGCTTGCGGAATTATGGGATTTTTGACATATATAGGTGACGTTTGGCCTATTGGGGCTTGCGTAGAGTTTGCCTGCGGAGTCGCATGGTACATCGAACGTTTCTGCATCGATGGTGTGAACTCCGTACCAACCGGAGTCTAGGCTGCATATATACGAATATTCGGGCTGTTTGGAGTGCACTATGTATTTGCCTTCTTTATCGCAAGGGATGCCGTATGTTTCGGATTCCAAGTCGGTAGGAATTCTCCAACCAGATTTGCCACAAATAAACGATTTTTCTCCGATGCCATTGTAGCTCGCCTTGATAATAGTGTCTCGGATGGAGTTGTCGCAATAGGGAAGATTTAGACACTTGCGTTGTGCGTTATTTACGATATATTCTGGGATTATGAAAACTGGACCACCAGCACATCCCCTTGGCGTGTATTCTCTGCTATTATAAAGAGTGTATAGGGCGAATAAGGTTGAGTAATAATATCGTACCCCAAATTCTGTAGAATAGTTGGATCTTATGGAGCTTAAGTCAAAGTTGCAATAATGTTTTTGTTCGAGAGTTCCTGTTTCGGTAAATGTCGATTTGACGTCTTTAAAGAAGTCGGATTCTGTCATTCCGCCAAAGATGTAGTTGAGCCCGCTATTGATTTCGATTTCTAATTGAGGGAATTCGAGAAGGACTGAGTCTATTCCGATTGCTCTGAAGAGTTCTCCTTTGGCGACGCTGTCAGCTTCGCTTTCGGGGATTCCGCTAGAGATTAATTTTGCGATACGGTCTTCTATGACGCTGTCGAGTGTGATGGGGTGAGGTTTGTTTGTGTCTTCAGGCATGATGTATCGAATGACGCGGGCAATTTCACTACTGGAAGGCAGATTTGTTTCGGTATCACTGTCAAAAGTGAAAGGATTTGTGCCGTACGTCACGACTCCGCCTTTGTCTGAACTTCCGCATCCGATATAGATTCTAGTTTCTACAGAATCAATCCATAAAATCTCGCTTTCGGACGATGTGATTGTCGTGCCGCTTGAACTTTCGGCAGAGCTTTCAATGGTGACGCTCGAAGAGCTTTCTTTGTTTGCAAGAGTGTTTTCGTCTTCCCATGTCCCTGCAACATCGTTGGTGCAGGCAAAAAATGCGATGGAGCATGCGAAAAGTAAATATTTTATCTGGTTCATTACAATCCCCCTTTTTTGCAATCCCTATTATTTATTTTGTCCGTTAACGGAAAAAGCTGTAAGTTCAGGCGGTAAACCTGGTTGATATTTTGACATTCGCGAGCGATGTCGATAATCTTTTTGCGGCAGGTGTTGATTTCTTCGACGATGCGGGCGTAGGCGGATTCGTCGATGCCCATGGTGACGCCCGAAAAGTTGCGTTCTTCGACGGGGTCCTTTTCGATGGAGCGCGTGGCGAGTGCGGCCATCTTCTTGTTCATGGTGCGGATGGCGAGCGGGATGGCTTCCTTGGAACCCTTGACCGACTTTTCAGTTTGTTCGTAAGTGCCGTCGCCCGTTTTGACGAGGAGCCCGGTCTTTACCAGGAATCCGAGGATTTCGCGGACGTTGATCGCCGATGTCTTTTCCCTGATTTTTTCGGCGATTTCGCTCGGGTCGGCGTTTGGCATGAGCGGGGCGAGTTCACGCACGATGGGGCAGGTGGGCATCTCGTAGTAGCGGAATGCGTCCGCGTCGAGGATGCGGATCTTGTTCATGTTCGCTTCGCGCCCGAGTTCGCGGAGTGCCTCCTCCTTTTCTGCGGCACTTTTCGCGTTCCCGAATTTGACGAGCAGCCTGAAATAGGTGTAGTCGAACCCTTCTAGCCCCATGGCTCGCGCGGCTTTGTCTATTCCGGGCTTGCTCAGGCGCGTTTTCCCGTCGCAGACCAGCTTGAGGTAAGTCGGGGAAACAAAACCGGCAAGGCTTGCAAATTCTCGCCAAGTAAAATAGGAGACTCTCTTACGTTCTTCGTAGAAGTCCCGCATGTAAAGGCGGTAATCGTTGTA
>CAMZGI010000340.1 GCA_947306305.1 uncultured Fibrobacter sp. | reverse complement strand
ATTTACTATATTTCCGCCACACGCCCGTGTATCACAATGGATAGTGTCCTTCCCTCCGAAGGAAGGTATTCCGGTTCGATTCCGGACATGGGTATTAAAAACGTCAAAAAAAGCCCGCCAATCTCTGATTTGGCGGGCTTTTCGTTAAACTTTTTGGGACAAGCGACTAGTTCGCGGCTCCAGCCTTGTTGCGTTCCTTTTCACGCTGACGGCGACGGATTTCGGTATCGTCCGGGAAGAATTCCGGGAAGGAGTAACCAATCGTCACACCGAACACGATTCCATACTTGTCCATGCCCTTCGGCTTGTTTTCGACACGGGAAATGTAAGTAATTTCGGCACTCGTTCTGGAATCGATACTTTCACGGAAGCTCGGGTTGCTTTCGGGGCTCTTGGCCAAATCCGGAGCATAGTAGAAGCCGAACGAGAACTGCAAATAGTACCATTCGTTAGAAAGGTAAGAAACGAGAATATCGAACTGGTAGCCGTTTACAGAAATCAAGTCACGAACGCCGTTCTTCGGTTCCACGTCATGATCGAAGAATACGGTGCCATAAGAAGCGGACAAGCCCAAATGGATAGGAATCTTCGGGAAAAGGTAGTAGTTGATACCGACCTTATATCCCGTACCGCCCTGCAAATAAGTATCAGGGAAGATATTATCCTTGCTCTTCGGCAACCAGCCAAAAGAAGCGAATGCGCCGATATGCCAGCGAGTGATATATTCAGCGCCGATACCCAAGCCCACGCCAGTTTCGCCCTGGAACGGCATACGGGAACCAAGACCCAGTTCCAACACAAGACGGTCTTTGAGCCAGTCACGGCGGCGTTCAGAGTTTGCGTATTCGTCGGCACGCTGGTCTTCTTCAAACTTTTTACGAGTGAAGTAGTCCTGTCTCTGGGCGGCGGTCATGCCAGCCGTAGAAACTTCCTTTTCTTCATCTTCATCGTCGTCGCCACTTACAGCCGGCTTTGCGGAAGCAGAACTTTCGGCAACAGAAATAAAGCCATCATCGGCATCTGCTGAAGAAGAAGACTCGGCAGCAGGAGCCGCGACTGTTTTTTCAGCAGTGGTAACCTTTTTATGCGACTTCATTGTCGCTTTACGCGATTTTGCGGGAGCAGCCCAAGCAACCAAACTAGCCAAACACAACAGCAACAACAATTTTTTCAGCATTAACAGCCTCTGATAAAAAACTACGCTTGGAATATAACTTTTTAAAGCCGTTTTTTTTCAAAAACTTCATGTAAAACTTGTGTTTTCGTTTGATTTTACATTTTTGTAAGTTTCTAGTGTGCCTATGGCTTCTTCACAAGCTTGGCCTTAATGGAACCGAGCTTAATTTCGCACTCCATCAGCACAGGAATACGCTTGTCGTCGTCGGTCATCCAGATGAAAATTCGCCCGCTGGAGTTGAAAATGCCATCCCCATCCAGCACAGGCTCGACTTTGACCGTATTGAACTTGCCCAAATCGGTTTCAATCGTTTCGCGACCGTGGATAATCACCTTGAGTTCATAGCGTTTTGTGCCACTGACCGCAGAAAAACGGGTAGTATTCCCGACCGTAAGGGGTATCGTGCGAACAAGATAAAAAGCCGACATGATGCTGTGTTCGAGACCAGTGATGGTCACGGAGGTATCGGCAGAGCGCCTGACTTTACGCTGACGAACATCATTAAAGACCGTATCGGAAAGCACCGCCTTTTGATTATTGCGGTCAAAGCGGATGAGCGATTTGTTGTGGAAGGAACCCTCGTGGAGAGATTTGCGGAAAACTTCCGTCATGAGCCCCTTGTTACGGACGAGCGTGTAAACGGTATCGTGCACCGGGTAAAATTTATTGACTGTCTTATTGGCGGTTGCAAAGGTCAAGAATTCAGTCTTGCCATCTTTGCGCGGCTTGACTTCGAGCGATGCATAACCCGCCGTAATAAATCCCCAACAAAGTTCAAATTCAAGGCGTTCGCCCTTCATCCACGGAGCTTTCACCTCGGGGAGAGTCATCCATTTAGAGAGCGATACACTGGAAGAAGAGGCGGAGGAAAGCGCGACCGCACTAGACGACGAGACTGAGACTTGCTCAGAAGACAAAGCGGCTGTGGATTGTTCCGAATTGGACTGCGACGAAGATAGGGACAACACGGAAGAAGAGCTCGTTTCGGCAAACGAGACAGACAGGAGAAGCAGAGCTCCCAGCAACAAAGACTTTTTTATAACACGGTAAATCATAGGCTCAAACGGGCTTGAAATTTAAGATAAGGACAATATACAAAAGAAAAAGGGTAAAAGTGGTTCGCGGCTGGTGGTTAGTGATTAGTAAACGAAAGAAAGTGATGAAAAACGATTTTTAATAGATGAGCGACGAGAGATATTGTGAGAAAAAACAAAAACGCTGGCGGGAAAGCCAGCGAATTAGTTATAAGCACCTTCGGTGCAGTTACTAGAACTTAGTTACTAGATACTAGTTAATAGTTAATAGTTACTAGTTAATAGTTACTAGTTAATAGTTACTAGAAGAATTAAGAGACAAGATGCAGCAAAGCTGCTCTAGTAACTAGAAACTTAAAACTTGGAACTGTTGCGAAGCAACCTCAGTAACTAGTAACTCAAGACTACAAACTGTGCCGAAGGCACCTCAGTAACTAGCAACTCAGGACTCAAAACTGCGGCATAGCCGCCCTAGTAACTAGTAACTTCGAACTAGGAACTCTAAATTAGCCTTCAATATCGCCGAGGCTCTTGCGGTAAGCAACGAGCTTTTCGCGGACTGCGGGGTCTGCGATGGCGACGATGTGGGCGGCGAGGTAACCGGCGTTCTTGCCGTTACCGATGCCGACTGTTGCCACCGGGATTCCCGGGGGCATCTGCACGATGGAGTGCAGGGCATCGACGCCGTTGAGCGGGCCGCCGGCGCAGGGCAGGCCAATGACCGGAAGAATCGTGTGCCCTGCGAGCACGCCCGGGAGGGCTG
>CAMZGI010000339.1 GCA_947306305.1 uncultured Fibrobacter sp. | reverse complement strand
TTCGCTCGTCATAAAAAGGCGGCGGAGACGCGATTATTTTCCCTAGCCCTAGATTCTAACAACAAATCACCAACCACCAACCACTGTTTACTAACCACTATTTACTATAATTTGGCCCATGCCAAAGAGTTCACGTAATTTAGTATGGATGGACCTGGAAATGTCGGGTCTCGATCCTGTCAAAGATGTCATTTTAGAAATTGCGACCATTGTCACCGACGGAAACTTGAACATCCTAGCCGAAGGCCCAGTCATCGCCATCCGCCAACCCGAAAACGTCTTTGAAAGCATGGACGAATGGAACACGAGGCATCACAACCAAAGCGGCCTCGTCGATAGGTGCCGCCGCTCCAAGTATTCGCTCAAAGACGCCGAGCAAGAAACGCTAAAATTCATCAAGCCCTTCACCGAAAAAGGGAAAAACGTCCTCTGCGGAAACTCCATCACCCAAGACAGACGCTTTTTGTACAAGTACATGCCCGATATTTCGGAATGGCTCTGCTACAGGAATATCGACGTGAGCTCCATTAAAGAACTGACTTTCCGCTGGTATCCGCAATTTGAAGAATTCCAAAAAGAAAAACGCCACGAAGCTTTAAACGACATCCGCGAAAGCATCGCAGAACTCGCCTACTACCGCAAGACCATTTTCAAGTAATTTTATGGAAAGACTCCCCTACGCCAAAAGAATGCGCAACCGCTGCATAGCGATTACCGTCCTCGTATTTATTATTGTTGCCATTGTCCACTGTTCCACAAAAGAAGACCCGACATCGGGCCCGTCAGCAAACGCATACGACATCGTTCCCGTATCAATAGACGAACGCGACACGAACATCTTTGACGATAGCGTTGCAACATCAAACCCAGACGAACTTACCGCGCTTACAGGAATCGAAGACAAAGATTTTGATAAAGCAAAGCAAGCAGCAACCGAAAGCAACAGTTCAGAAAACGTCCGCGACACGCTCCATATAAAGTCGCAGAAAGACCCCGTCCTTGCAGACAAGATTGACATTTTGCTCCGCCGCTACCACCCTGACTTGGGAGTCATCCTCGTTGTCGATACCAAGACAAACGAAATCATCGCCTGGGGCGAACGCCGCGACGGCAAAGTTCAAAACAAGCCCGACTACGTCGGAAAAGCGACATTCCCAGCCGCATCCCTCGCAAAGCTCGTGACGATTTCTGCCGCCATGGAAAGCAACCGCTACTCGCTCAACACGCCAATCCCGATGATTGGCCGCCACCACACGCTCTACTTGCGGCAGCTTAGGGTACCCGAAAAATACAACGGACCAACCATGCAACTGCAAGAAGCTTTCGCCCGCTCCGCGAACCCGCCGATGGCCATCGTCGGGAAAAACGTCGGCGCAAAGCGCCTCCTCGCCGCCGCAGCAAAGCTCGGCTACAACAAAAAATTCCCCGGCAACGTCCCGAACGTATCGACCTACACCGCCCCGGACACGGGCTACGGACTCGCCGAAGTCTCGTGCGGATTTACGACATCTACGACGCTCGCGCCACTCCTAGCCGCAGCGCAAGTACGAGCCATCCTCACCAAAAAGCCGCTTGAAATCCCGTGGGCACGCGACATGGCACCTTTCGTTCCGCAAAAGCCCATCGCCCTTGGCACAGAACGGTTCACCGAAAACACTTACTACGGTCTTCGCGAAGCAATGCTCAGCTCGGTCACCATGGGAACGGCGAGAAAGCACATGTCCGTAAAGAACATGGCTAAAAAGAATTTTGAAGCACTGAGGCTCGGCGGAAAAACGGGGTCCCTCGACGGAAACGACCCCGCCGGACGTTACGACTGGTTCATGGGATTTGCCGAAGCGAGAAACAACCCGAGCAAGTCCATTGTCGTAATTGTGATGCAGATGCACAAAGAATTCCGCTCGCAACCGGCAACGCAGGTAGCAGCGGCAATCATCAACTACTGGGCACACCAGAACCTCGACACGAAATAAATAAATTAAGTTTGAACACAAAAGAATAGGGATCAAAATGGAATTATCTTGGTGGAACTTAATACCGACTTACTTTGACGGAACCGCTTTCCAGCTGGGGAGCTTCCCCGTGCACTGGTACGGCATCATGTACATTTTCGCATTCGCCACGGCTTACCTGACCATGTGGAAAATCAACCAGAAAGAAAATCTCGGCTTCACCAAAGACCAGCTCGACAACATTTTCACCTGGATTATCGCGGGTATTTTGCTCGGAGCGCGACTTGGCTACGTGTTCTTCTACAAAGCAAGCTATTACATGGCGCACCCGCTCGAAATCGTCTTCCCTATGGTAAAAGACGACTTCGGCTACCACTTTGTCGGAATTTCGGGAATGTCCTACCATGGCGGTCTTATCCTCAGCATGGTGTTCTTTTACATCGGCGCAAAGAGGAACAAGATTGATGTTTGGAAGATGATCAACTTATGCTTTTTGGCGGCACCGCTTGCTTACACTTGGGGACGCTGGGGCAACTTTATCAACGGCGAACTTTTTGGCGAAGCGACGACTAGCGCTATTGGCATGTGGTTCCCGCTCGCCCACGACAGCACGCTTGCAAACCCGATACTCCACCACCCGAGCCAGCTTTATGAAATGTTGTTCGAAGGCGTCATCTTATTTGTTATTTTGTACAACCTCCGCAAGATTCCAAAGCTCCACGACAAGATGCCCTGCCTTTATTTGATGGGTTACGGTCTCTTCCGCTTTTTCATCGAGTTTTTCCGCAAGCCAGACGCTCACCTTGGACGCGTAGATTTATTCGGCATGAGCCGCGGCCAGACACTCTGCACCGTAATGATCCTCTCTGGATTAATTTGGATGGTGTATTTGTTTTATAAAGAGACGAGAGACGAGAGACGAAAGACGAGAGACTAGAGATGCGGCAAAGCCGCAGTAGGCTGAAGCTAGTTGGCAGAACTTAGGGTGGCTACGCCACAGTAGGCAGTTGGCAGATTCCGGGTCAAGCCCGGAA
>CAMZGI010000338.1 GCA_947306305.1 uncultured Fibrobacter sp. | reverse complement strand
ATCGACTCTGTCGTGAAGAACAAGCCGCAATCTTCTAAGGGCACTTACATCAAGAGCCTCACTTTGACGGCTACGATGGCCCCGGGCATCAAACTTGATATGGCACTGACGCGCTAGGAGAAACCATGAAAGCTGTAGTTAAGAAACAACAGACCGTGGACGCGCTCGTCGAGTCCTTCAAGGGCGCCACCGCCGTCTATCTGCTCAATTTCCAGGGCATCACTGTCGATAAGGACAATGCCCTCCGCAAGTCCCTCGCTTCTAAGGGTGTCAAGTACCACGCTGTGAAGAACACTCTTCTCAAGCGCGTGCTCGCCGCTCTCAAGGTGGAAGGTCTCGACGATCAGCTGACCGGCGCAACATCCGTCATGGTCGGCTTCGAAGAAGACCCGCTCCTGCCGGCTCGCGAAATTGAAGCATTCCACAAAGCAAACCCTGATTTCTTGGTTGCCAAGAGCATTTACCTTGATGGCAAGGCAATGCCGGGCTCCGAAGTCGTGAACCTCGCTAAGATTCCGGATCGTAAGGGCATGATCGCAATGATCGTCTCCATCGCTCTCGGACCGGGCTCCACGATTGCCGGTCAGCTCAAGACCCTCCAGGAAAAACTGGAAAAAGAATCGGGTTCCGAAGCAGCCCCTGCTGCCGCGGAAGCTTAACAACAAACCACAAACCAAAAATTTTAAACGGAATAATCGGAGAAACACATCATGGCAACTGATATCAAGGCATTGGGCGATCAAATTGTTGGTCTTACCCTTCTCGAAGCCAAGGCTTTGGCTGACTACCTTAAAGAAACCCACGGCATCGAAGCCGCTGCCGGTGGCGCTGTAGTTATGGCTGCAGCTGCTGCAGCTCCTGTTGAAGAAAAGACCGAATTCGACGTCATCCTCGCCGAAATTGATCCGGCTAAGAAGATGGCTATCCTCAAGGAAGTTCGCGCTATCACGGGTCTCGGCCTCGCTGAAGCCAAGAAGGTCGTCGAAACTCCTAACAGCGTCATCAAGGAAGCTGCACCGAAGGCTGACGCCGAAGCTCTCAAGAAGAAACTCGAAGAACTCGGAGCAAAGGTTACCCTTAAGTAATGCTTTTGCTGCATTAATTCTTCCTTACCAATTGCCTGCACTACAGTGCGGGCTTTTGGTGTTTTTTGACTATTATTAGGCTCTTCACCGGATGAGGTATTTCTAATGACGACGGAGCGAAAATCCTATTCCTCCAACAAGTTCCACCTGGAACTCCCGTACCTGATCGAAGTCCAGAAGGCTTCGTACGAGCAATTCCTTCAAAAGGACATTCCCCAAGAAAAAAGGATGAATGTCGGGCTTGAACGCGTATTCCGCGACATTTTCCCGATTACCGACGACAAGGATCTGTATTCCTTGAAATATGAAGGATATTATTTCGGCATCCCGAAATACAGCATCCCCGAATGCCGTGAGCGTGGCCTCACGTATTCCATGGAACTTTTTGCAACTCTCTCCCTCCAGGTGTTCGAAAAGGACGGAGAAGAAAGCAAGCTCAAGGAAGAAATCAAGAACGATGTCTTGGTTTGCGAACTTCCTATCATGACCGAGAACGGAACGTTTATCATTAACGGCGCCGAACGCGTCGTCGTTTCGCAGTTGCACCGTTCTCCTGGTGTGAGCTTTGACGAAGAAATGCAACCCAACGGCCGCTCCGACTACAAGAGCCGTATTATTCCGCACCGCGGCGCATGGGTTGAATTCAACACCGAAGGCGACATCCTTTACCTCATCATCGACCGCAAGAAGAAGCTCGCCGCAACGGCAATGCTTCGCTGCATCGGTTTCGAAACGACTCAGGATATTTTGAACCTCTTCTACAAGAAGACGGACGAAATCGTTCTCGACGATGCCGCATTCAACGAAGTTGACAAGGAAGGCGTATGCACCCTTATCAACCGTATCATCTTTAACGATGTCGTTGACGAAGAAACGGGCGAAATCATCTTGGAAGCAAACACTGTCATCGACGACAAGAAGCTTGAACGTCTCCGTGAAAGCAGCGTCGAAAAGATCACGGTGCTCTCCAAGGAAGAAGACAACCTCCTCATCCACTTCACTCTCGCTGCCGACAAGACGAAGTCCCGCGAAGACGCTCTCAAGGCCGTCTATTCCGTGACCCACCAGCAGCAGGAAGAAGCTCCGAACCTCCAGACTGCTGAACGCTACTTCGACGAGCTCTTCCTCAACGACCCGCACAAGTACGACTTGGGCGAAGTCGGTCGTTACCGCTTGAACGCAAAGGTTTACACCGCCGCCATTCTCGCCAAGGTGAAGGAAGTTGCCGAACGCTTCGACCGCGTCAACGATTTCAAGACTCCGTCCGTGACGCAGATGACGATGAGCAAGACTGACTTCCTCGCCATCATCGAATACATGGTCGGCCTCTACAACGGCGACGAAGGCTACACGCTTGACGATATCGACCACTTGGGCAACCGCCGCACGCGTTCCGTGGGCGAACTCCTCGCCGGTCAGATTTCTGTGGGCCTTTCCCGCATGTCTCGCGTGATTCGCGAAAACCTCTCGCTCCATTCCGAAGAAGAACAGACCACGCCGCGCGAACTCGTGAACACCCGCATGGTTTCCACTGTCGTCCAGGCATTCTTTGGCCAGAGCCAGTTGTCCCAGTTCATGGACCAGATGAACCCGCTTTCTGAACTTACTCACAAGCGTCGTCTCTCCGCTCTCGGTCCTGGTGGTCTTACCCGTGAACGTGCAGGCTTCGAAGTCCGTGACGTTCACTACACGCACTATGGCCGCCTCTGCCCGATCGAAACTCCGGAAGGTCCGAACATCGGTCTTATCAACTCCCTCGCTTCTTACGCCGTGGTGAACCACTTCGGCTTCATCGAAACCCCGTACCGTATCGTGGGTCTCGTCGAATTCAAGGACGCTCAGGGCAACAAGTGCTTCTTCCCGGAAGAGAAGTGGCATTTCGGTATCTTCAAGGGCTTCGT
>CAMZGI010000337.1 GCA_947306305.1 uncultured Fibrobacter sp. | reverse complement strand
AAAGCCGCCTATTATGAAGAATAGCGTCCTGTCTGCTGACTGTCAAGGGCAAGCCGCTTTTCGCGGTGCTACGCACCCTTGACAGTCAGCCGAAAGGCCGCCGTGCTCAATTAGGCGGATTTGGCTATAGAATTGGCTCAATTATCCTTTTTGCCCCTTTTCCGTTCCCCCAAAGGGGGAAGACACGGCTCACAGGATGCCGAAGTTCTCAACATCAACACTTGTCTGCTCCTTTCGGCGAGCGAATTTTTTGTCATTTTGTCAAAGGGTCTGTCCCTTTCTCCGCTCCTGTCCGCCCTCCGCAAATTTACACAAAACCCTATATTTTGTATAATTCGGGGAATAATAACCGCCTGCGGCGGGCGTGGTCTTTCGCGAACGCGCCCCCGAATTACTCGGCTCAAATTGCCTAGAATCGCAGTGCAATTGTGAGCCTTACAAAATATTACAAGGTTTTGTGCAAAATTGCTTTGGGTATAAGGTAGCGGAGCTACTTGCTTCAAATAGAAGCGTTTCCGTGTCCTCCTTTTCAAAAAAATTCTCTTGACGGACTCCCAGAAACGTGGTATTATAAAGGTACGGCGAACGGGATACCGTTTAATATTTGAGTAAAGACAGGCACAGAAGCGAAAGCTCTGTGCCCGTTCTTTTTACATGGTATCACTGTTTTTCGTCAAAATCAAGCCTTTTTTCTCAATTTTTTCGACAACTTTTTGAGCAATTATCTCAGAAAGTTGCTCTATTTCTATATATTGTGATTCCTGCTTTTCACTACACAACATCTTAGAAAAGGCGTAAATCATAGTAGTGCTCATTCTGTCATGATTCAAGGCTTTTTGTGTCGCTTCGAGTCCCTTGTCTGTAAACATTTCCACAGCGTAAGTCTTTCGCGCTGAATGTGGGGCGGCGTTCATTTTCAGCCCGAGCAGGCGGGCGGCTTTTTTCATATTAGCCCAAACAGCTTGTCTAGTGCGGTGCCGTGTCGGGTCTGTCCTATGCGGGAATAGAAAGCCGCTCTTGTTAGGTGTAAGCCGTTTCAGCCTGTCGGCTAAGTCAGCAGAAACAGCTTTCTTGTATGCCTTGCCTGTCTTTTCTTCCGTCCCCCTTAACGTCCGACCGATAATCTGGTTAGCGGTCAGACTCAAGACATCATCAATACGTAAGCCCGTTTCAAGCGAAATGCGGAGCGCAAGCACATTCTCATAAGTCATAACAGCGTAAAGCCTGTTATAAATCTGCGGGTTCAAGTAGTCCGTTCTCATAATTCTATTTTAACACAATAAGCGCGCCCTGTCCAACAGACAGGGCGCGTGTTTACAATCCTTATTTTGTAAAATCTCAGTTCCGTGTGACGCGTGACAATACGGGACAATACTATGTTCCGTGTAATCCGTGTAAACCGTGTAATCCGTGTAAACCGTGTAATCCGTGTAAACCGTGCAGATTCCTTGCTTTGTCCCAATCCTGTACAGCATGCGAAACTTCAAAAAATTTCACATCATCGTCCGCATCTGACCAAACGGGAACCGCCATAGGAGTAACATTTGACTTGTAGTAATTCGCCAAAACAACACCGACAGCGCAAGCACAGGAACGGAGCACATCAACGGGCAAATCAGATGAAGACAAAAGAACCTTGTAATATTTCGTTTCAACAGTCATTTGTTAACATTTCCTCGTTTTCTTTGAGCATAATAACCTTGAAAGCCCCCGCAGGACAATCAAATTGATAAGTGTGCAGGTCAACCGCTTCAAAATCCACATTTCCGAGTTCGACAACAGGCTTTTGGAGTTTGCCACCCGAAAGATACCAGCGACCGCCGATTTTTTCAAGTGTGCCGCTTTCGCCAACTGCTTTTTGAACCGACTTGTTAAGCTCCTTACTAAGATAATTTGCAACGGCTCCACGGTCACCATATGTCATAATTGCAGTTGAAAAGCCAAGTTTCCAGTCGGCAACATTATAAACCGTATGCCAATCGGACGGCGGTATATTCAACCGTTTAGCCGTGCTAACTTTTATAGGCTTTTTCCGACCTCTGACAGACACAGTGCCGCTATCAATCAGTTTGAGCGCATCGGAGTTCATTGCAAAATGAAAATGCAAGCCGCCGTTCTTGTGAAGCTCTGGAACCCCGACATAACGCAAGCCGTTTCTTCTGACCCGATTATCTAAATATGTACCGAGCTTTTTGATAACCGCTTTATAATCGCCCCTGTCAATCTGACCCGCATCTAGTGTCAGAGTGACAAAGCAGTCAAAGCCGTTGCATATCACATAATCAAAAATCTTTCGTTTTGCTCTCCTACGCGATGACAACGCGCTTGCGTCCTTGTCGGGTTCTGTTTCAGAAACGTAATGACGGGCGCGACCGTAGCCGCCGCCGAACAATTCGCGGTTCGTTTCTTCATAATCGAGCCGATGAGCGACCTCTTGTGAGAACTCCGAAAGCTCCAAGCCCGAGTGTCGAAATACAGCCCTATCAGATACCATGATTTCATAGCAATGCGGGTTGCCATCATCATCAAAATAGTATTTCTTTCGGGCATTACAACTGACCTCTGAAAGCGTCATATTGCACAGTTTGACATAGTCCATCACGTCTTTGACGGAATAACGTTCTATATATCAAGTAAGCGGGCGTTCAGCCCATGACAAAAAATGACAATAAATCCAAGAAAAAGCTTTTCCGCAGTTGACCGCCGCCGGAAGAAAATATACGGCGGCTCCCGGCGCGGCTCTTGGTGTGGTTTCTGCTGAATTCAACCGTGCTCGGCGGGGTCGTTCGGGCAACCCCCTTGACGGCAACTGGGGAGCTTTTTCTTTTGTTCTGCTCCTGTCACCGCCGTTCGCCCGCTTGGGGCGCGTCCTCGGCGGCTGTTGTGTGTTTGTTTGTCTTGTTTCGGGGTTGCCCTCGCTAGCCCCCGTTGCCCGTCCTCGGTCGGCGCCCTTGCGGTTGCCCCTCCCTGCGTTGCGGGCGTATCGGTAAGCGGCAAAAAATCTATGCGCGCTC
>CAMZGI010000336.1 GCA_947306305.1 uncultured Fibrobacter sp. | reverse complement strand
TCAGCCCTACAGGCTTCAGGATGACAATTCGAGGATGACGTCTCCAATAAGTTCACTTTCTACTGTCTACTAAGCTCTACCAACTAAACCACACACCTACCTGCGTTCCAATGACTAACAACCAATTAGTCCTTTACGCAGCGGACGCCCATCATCAGGGATTTCATTCTATTGCCTATACCAACATTATCATCTTTATTTTCCCAGTATATACGATACGCTGTTTCTGTATATTCAGATTCTGTAAGAGTTTCAGTTGAGCTCCAGAAACAAGCTACATAACCCTTCCCCGAGAACTCGCCTGGCAAATATACCGAATTACCGCCAGCGGACTCGCTTTTTTCAAGTTCTCTACTGCCTGCAGGCAACGCCGAAAAAGCGAAACGGTCTTCACCAGCATTGTTCCAACCCGTAGCAGACCTCAGTTCTTTTGCCGCCGTAGATTTTCCACCCACGGCCTCAAATAAAGTTTCCCATTCAGCTTGATCGGGCAAGTGCCATCCTTCCGGGCAAATTCCACGTACTGGGGGAACCGGCGAACATTTTGTTCTAAAACCGCACCCCTTGCCTTTTGTTCCAAAAGCACCAACGCTATCCATCGCGGCAGCCCATGTATAAAGACGCCCATACGTTGTACAATTGCTATCCGCATTGTTATAGCAAGAACTGGATTCCGTTTCATAGTCCAGATTTTGGGCCATCCACCATTGACTGCCGATTTTCACCGTCTTATAAGTTTTTCCATCGCGATTGTCAGCCAGAGTCTCATATTCGCAGTTATCTCCCGCATTTGTTTTGCAAGGATCTGCCAATGTCACGGAATTCGAAGAACCGACACTGCTGCTAGAGACTTCGCCAGGATTTTTTCCCCATTCGGGGCCTTCCACTTCAAGCAATCCTTCTGTCCATTTGCCACGATAACAGGAAAGCCAGTTTCCATTATCATCTTGAACATGACGGACTACGTACTGGCCTTTGTCTTCGCACTTTCCGAGTACATCTTCAAAAGTCAACGCTTTGGAAGAACTGGAGTTATTATCACTTTTTACAGAACTGGACGATTTATCTTTCTTGGCTGAACTGGACGATTTAGCCGTTTTGTTTTCTTTAATGGAGCTGCTCGATACTTTTTTATTCGAATTCTCGGAAGAACTTGATTTTACGTCGGCGGAACTTGATGGAGATTCAATCGACGAAGACAAATTTTCGTCATTGACCGAGGTACTGCTGTCGTCGCCGCACCCGACAAACATCGTAACACCGCATAAGGCAAACGTGGCGATGAAAACACCACACAAATTCTCCGCTTTATTCATAATAGTTTTCCTTATCCTTTAACCATAAATATATACAAAACTTGGGAAAAACCATGTTTATATCCCCAAAAAAAGACTTTAAGAGCCCTTTGCATTTTAAACGCATAACTTTATTATTATTTTTTCAAAGAATACTAAAGGAGGTCCAAAATGAAAACTCGTATTCCCGAAGCTTTGATTCTTGCAATCGCCATCGTCATGTTTGGCTTGCTCGTCTATTGCGGCATCGACAGAGCAAGCGACCGCGGTCGAGTCGTACATGTACGCGGTCTCGCCGAAATGGAAGTGCCCGCAGACAAAGTATTTTGGAACATCAACTATGGAATCTTGGGCGACGACATGCCAAGCCTTTTCAAAGGCATTGCCAAGAACGACAGCATCATCAAGCAGTTCATGGTCAAACACGGGATTGCTGCCGAAGACATCACGTTCAATCCGCCTATGATCAACGACCATGAAGCGAACATGTACAGCCAAAATCATTCTCGCTTCCGCTATTCCATCAATTCGAACATTACCATCGCTACAAACAAAGTTGATGCCGTCCGCGACCTTCAACAAAAAATGACGACGCTCATTGATTTGGGCATCGTCATCAACAATAGCTACGCTTCGTACGAATTCACGGGACTCAACAACATCAAACCGCAGATGATTGAGAACGCCACCAAGAACGCTCGCGAAGTTGCCGAAAAATTCGCCAAGGATTCCGAAAGCAAGCTCGGGAAAATCAAGACGGCGTCACAAGGCGTGTTCTCCATCGACAACCGCGACGAAAACACGCCCCACATCAAGAAAGTCCGCGTCGTAACGACAGTCGATTACTCTCTTGAAGATTAAAAATAAAGAATGACGTTCTGCAACAGAACGCCATTTCTCTTTAAGATTAGATCGGCTTCTACGTCATTCTGAGAGGACAAGCCTCAAAGAATCCAGTAAAATCACTTCTTTTCGGTCGCAGATTCCTCTGCGGCCTTTTTTGCTTTTTCAGCTTTTTCAGCCTCGTGTTCCAAGCGGGCAGGCTTGCCAGCCAAATTGCGCAAGAGCCCGAACAACGCCGAGAGTTCGTTACGCGTCGGGTGCAAGCGCTGCAAAAGCGTATTGAGGAAGCTGTCTCGCCATGCCTGATCGTGGTACTGCCCCGTCAAATAGCGGTCGAGGAACTTTTTAAAACCGTCAATTTGCTGAATTGTTGCAGGTCCTGTTTCGGCCACGCCACGCGTGGTGCGCTTCGCGCGACCCTCGCCGTTCGCGAGTGCGCCGGAACGGCAAAGCTCGTACAAGCTAATCGAAACCGCCTGTCCCAAGTTCAAGCTCATGAGTCCCGGCACCGGGATTTCGCACTGGTACGTGCAAGCATTCACTTCTTCAAGCGCAAGCCCGCAAGATTCACGCCCAAACACAAGCGCAATCGTTCCATCTTCGGGGAGCAATTCAGACAAATTTTGCACCATCGTATGCTTGATGGAACTTGCAAAGATGCGACGGCTATAAGCAACTGCGCAAGCACAATCACCAATGGCATCTTCGAACTTGTGAACAACCTTAGCATTGTCCAAAATGTCGTGGCTGTTCGCGGCTGTATGGTAAGACTTGTCCATGACCTTGTCGCGCTTGGGGTAAACAATATAAAGTTCCGGCAACGCATAGCAATGCATGGCACGAGCGACAAAGCCCACATTGTGCGGGTGTTCCGGTTCAAC
>CAMZGI010000335.1 GCA_947306305.1 uncultured Fibrobacter sp. | reverse complement strand
AAGTTTGGCTCGATGAATCTAGCGACGAATGCGTCTCCTGCGGCGCTTGCGAAGCAACCTGCGATGCAGTCTTCTCCGTTCCGGAAAAGATGGTCGTTAAGGAAGGCGTTGACTTCAGTGCTTACGAAAACGAAATCAAGGACGCTGCTGAAAGCTGCCCGGCTGGCGTCATCAAGTTCTCGTAATTCGAGCATTTAGGCAAAGTTGTCGCGGGCTCCGCGATGTAACGAAGCTTTGCTTATCTCGTAAAACTGAACAAAAAGCACTCGATTCTATCGAGTGTTTTTTTTGTACGTACAAAAACCTCGCCTCTATTTTTTTATATTGCGGTTTTGAACAAAATCAAGAAAAAAAGGACAACTTATGAAAAAATTTATCGCAACACTACTCGTTGTTTCCGCAGCCATTTTGATAAGCGGTTGTACAGCATCGTACCAAGGCGACTTTTTAAAACCGCAAGTTGCCATGAAAGCCCAGACTCGCATTTTAATTGTAACGCCGCCGTATGGCACATTCGAAGACATTGACTACCCCGGTTCCGGGAACGAAGTTGCTTCGGCATTGGCAAAAGAAATGCAAACTTATGCCCAAGAAATTTCAGTCATCCCCACTCCAGTTAGAATTGCAGACATCCGCGACGATGACTTGCAACGAAACGACTACGTGTTCATCCCCGAAATTTTGCATTGGGAAGACCGTGCAACGGGTTGGTCGTTCCGCCCAGACCGTATCGAAATCCGCTTTGACATTTACAATAGCCAAAGAGAACTTGTCAACTCTTACCTTGTCACGGGCAGAAGCGCTTACGTCGTTTGGGTGAGCCGCGAACCCAATTCCTTATTGAAGCAGCCCATCAGAGACATGCTGGAGACATTCTTCAACAAGTAATCGCAACTCTTAGTTTTTCACGCAGCGGACGGGAGCATAGTTCCCGTCCAAATATTTTTTATAAACAACTTCTTTTTTCTGCGTCATTACCATGAGCACGTTGTTCTTGTCGTCGTCAACAAAAAAGCCTGAACCCGTATAAACTAGCTCATAAGACCGAGCATCCGAATAAAAGCCTTGCGGCAACAAGTTCAGCCCAATAGCATTAGAACCATTTCCGTCGTAAGCGCCCCAAAGACCTTCGCCAGTTTCCCAGCCCGATGTCGATTTCAGCTCATGGCCCATCACGTACTCATAGCCCTTGAACGGCGACAAAGACTCGACATCCGCATTCGTCGGAACATGCCAACCTGTCGGGCAAACGCTCTTGAAACCAGAAACTGGGTATAGCCGGCCGTATTTAGCACAACTGTCGAGAGCGACCGCGCACACGCTGCCATCCGATTCGAAATTGAGATTTTCAGCCATCCATTCGTGTTTTCCAAGAACAACCGTCTTATACGATTTTCCATCTCTTGAGTCTTTCAGCTCCCCGTAAGAACCGCTGTATTCCTTGTGAGCCAAGTAATCTAACGCTTCTGAGACTTCGGAATCTTCGATACAACGAACAACTCTTTTCGAGAGCCGAACGCCGTCTTGGATGCTAATAAATCCATTGTTTGCAAATCTCAATACAATAGCGTGACTCAAACGAGCCGCGTTATCCGATATGGCTGGGGACGAACTCCAAAAATACGCATCGGTATCTTGTTGGTACTGAGCTCCGTCCACGTCATAATAGCCGGTTGGAAGAGCTGTAAAACCAGTCGTGTTGTCCCCCGTCTTCCATCCATCGCTTTCGCTGACGAGAATCGTAAATGGCTTTTCGCTCAACGCAGAAACTTCGAGATTAAATACTCTCAATTCTTCATAAGAAGGAAGGTGCCAGCCAGACGGACAAATTCCCTTCCGCTGCGCACGAGAAAATGGGAACATCTCGGTTTTTGCAACGGCTTCGGTAGTATCCACAGCAGTAGCCCAATCATAGTAGCGGCCCAAACGCTTCACTGTAGAGGACGAGAGCGTATCTTTTTTGTCGGCTTTGAACCTTAAGTTTTCCGCCATCCAACGCTGGTTGCCGATATATACTGTTTTATATTTTTCTCCATCGCGGTCGTCAACAAGAACTTCACCTTGAAACCCTCTTGAGGAAGACGATTTTTCAAGGCTGGAGCTAGATGCTACGTTTGATACGGCACTGCTGCTAGATGCAACGTTGCTAGATGCAACACTATTCGCAATGCCGCTACTTGAAGCGGCTTTTGTGCTAGAGCTGGACAATGAAGCTGACGATACCGCCGACGACAATGCGGATGACTTTGCTGAACTAGAGACTTTGATGCTGCTAGACGACAAATTTTTCGAGGAGCTCGAAGAAGATTCAACTGACGAGGACGACTCTAAGTTGGATGATTCTATGTTGGTTGAATTGTCTGTAGAGTTTACGCCGCTGTCTTCGCATGCCAAAAGTCCGAGCAACGTCAGCAACGTACAGGTTGAAATGATCCTCTTCATAAGCCCTCCTAAAACACAAAAAGGTTTCTTATAATATAATAAAGGCGGAGGGAAAAACAAAAAAGTCTCGCGAAAACCGGAGACTTTTTGTTCATATTTCTAATGGGGCGCTAGAAGCCGTTGCACAACTTCGTTGTGCAATGCCCGGCGATTTGCCAATGTCAGCACGCAAGCGTGCTGCCGCTGTCAAATCTTAAAAGCCCTTCTTCAAATTTTTGAGGAGGGCGTTCAGCTTTTGCGGCTGAGCGGCATTTGCCTTCTTCGGAGCAAAACCCGGGCGTTCCTTGCCCGCAATCTTGTTCTTAAGGTCGGCAATCGTTGCATGACCCTGGATGCCGCCCTGCGGACGAGCACCACGGTCGTCGCGATGACCAACGCCACGCGGACCGCCCACGCGCTGACCGCGAGGACCGTTTGCGCCAGCACCGGCAACACCGTCCGTAGATTCCTGCTTCATGGAAAGGCTGATGCGCTTCTGGTTGGCGTCAACGGCAACAACGCGGACCTTCACCACGTCACCGACCGTGAGCACATCCTTAGCGTCCGTCACATACTTGTCGCTGATTTCAGAAATGTGAACAAG
>CAMZGI010000334.1 GCA_947306305.1 uncultured Fibrobacter sp. | reverse complement strand
AGAACGGAATCTTGATAGAGTTTGCCGGGCGGGCGATTTCCCACGGGTTCGGGAGGCGCAGCCAGTTGTCCGGCTGTTCTTCTTGTTCGCCGTTCACAATCTTTTGGCTGAACATGCCGTATTCGTAGCGGATGCCCATACCCGTTGCCGGGAGTTCGAGCGTCGCCATGGAGTCGAGGAAGCAAGCGGCAAGGCGGCCAAGACCTCCATTGCCAAGACCAGCATCGACTTCCTGTTCGCGGAGTTCTTCGAGCGTCATGCCGATTTCGTCAAGAGCTTCTGTCACCGCGCTTTCGACATCGAGGTTCAGCACGGAGTTTCCGAGCGTGCGGCCAATCAAAAATTCGAGAGACAGGTAATAGACGCGCTTCACGTCTTTTTCGTAGTAAGTGTTCTGCGTCTTGATCCAACGATCGACCAAGCGGTCGCGAACGGCGTATGCCACTGCGAGGAACTTTTCGTGATCCGTCACCGTGTAATTGCTGCGGGCGAGCGTGTGGTGGATGTGGTCGGTAAACGCTTTGCGGAATGCTTCTGCGTCTGTTCCGAGCACGGATATGTCACTTGCGTTTTTTGTGTTTTTAGCCATATTTATGACCTGTCCTAGAGTTAAAATTTACGTGTTAAAGTTTAGAAATTTTTACCCGTATTGTGATGAAAATCGCCATTTTTGCTGCTAGATAGTGATAAAAAACTTACTCCAACAAATAATACTCTAATTTGGAATAAGAAACGATATGTAAAGGCTATGGCAAGGAATAGAAAAAATGTAAAACTCGCGGTGAGTTTAATAAACTTTTACGAGGATATTTTAGGGAAAAATCTAAATTGTCATGTTAGTAGTTAAGGAATTTTAGTTATGAAAAATTTTACCGCTAAGTATGTCGCTTGCTCCCTTTTGTTTGGGCTTAGCATGTTCGCCGGTTGCGGCGCCGATTCAAACCCAGCGCTTCCTGTTGCAAATCAGGGAACAATTTCTTCTTCAAGTGTAGATGTGCCGGTTTCAAATTCTGAAACTACTCCATTGTCCAGCGCGGCTGTCGAAGCGGCATCTTCTAGCTCTGTTGCTGCACCCATCAGTTCCGGTAATCCCGAAGTGAATCCGACGAGCTCTGCCGATGCTCTTCCGCAGTCTAGTGCAGCTGTAGTGCCGCAAGGCAAATTCACTTTCTCGATTACACCCGGGGCTTTAGCCCTTACACCCGATGCAGATGGCTTCTACGACATGGGCGATGTCTATAAGGCTGTTCCCAAGACGAGCAAGATTGCATTTGTCATCCGCCATTCCAAACGCGAAAAGAATAATTTGGGGACGGAATCTTCGCTCACGCCGATTGGCATCCAGATGGCTACGACTCTCGGTACAAAGCTTGCAAGCGATGAACCGTTCTATTACTCTTCGACGAACTTCTTGCGCACTCGTGCGACTTGCGAATACATTGCCGCTGGCCGTGGCGAAACGGATGTCAAAGTCGAAACGTGGAACGGCATTAACGGCAGCTACTTCTTGACCGTGCCAAGCGATACGTTGGATGCGCTTGTCGCTAAGAAGGGCGGCAACCCGAAGTACATTGCTTTGTATTCTTATGGCGAACCGTTTGTGGGCAAAGTCCCTAACGCAGTGGCTACGGTGGTTGTAAACTATTTCCATGATTTTTATCCGCGTGGCAACCAGTTTATTAACGAAGTCATTCTTCCGAACATGCCGAATTGGAAGCGCGTGAGCATCCTCGTAAGCCATGACATGCTTGTGGAACCGCTTGTCGCCTTCGTCTCGGATAGGACTATTGACTTGAAGGCTTACACGTCGCCATTCCACTGGGTGAACTACTTGTCTGGAATTGCAGTGATTGTTGACGAAGCTGGTGCCGTAACTGCGCTCCCGGTTCGTGGCGATACCGTTGGCTGGATGATTCCTAGCGAAGAAGTGGACGAATCCGTTTAGGCCACCTCTAATTTAGAGGCTTCCTCATGAAAGTCGCTCTCTTAGGTTCGACTGGACTTGTCGGTAAAAACGTCGCTCAACTACTTGCTCGTTTAGACGAAGCGGAAAGCGTGTATTGCCCGGCGCGTTCAGTTCCCGACTTAGGAGCGATGGGCATTTTGGAAGGTAGCTCGAAGTTCAAGTTTGACGCTGTGGATTTTGACGAACTTTTGAAAATGCGTCCAGAGTCGCAGTGGACTTCTAGCGTTTGTTTGAACTTTAGCGGCTGCGAAGCCGTGATTTGTTGCTTAGGAACGACGCTCAAACAGGCGGGGACCAAAGCCGCTCAAGAAAAAGTAGATTTGCGTTTGCCGCTTTTGCTTGCAGCCCTTGCCAAAAGGCAGGGCGTAAAGCACTTTATTTGCATCAGCTCCATGGGCGCAAATTCTCAATCGCCATTCTTCTATAACCGCTTGAAAGGCCAACTCGAAGAAGGTCTTACAATGATGGACTTTGAATGCCTTACGCTTGTGCGTCCGTCATTACTGCTGGGCAAACATAAGGACAAACGAATGGGCGAAGAGTTGATGCAAAAAGTTTTTGGAACGCATCCCGAATGGTTGCCGGCGAGACTTCGCCCGGTGCATGCCGAAACAGTTGCTGCACATTTGGTGGCGAGCATGCTCAAGCCGCCCAAAGATCACGTCTGCGCGACCGATGGCGTAAAAGGCAAGCGGATTATTTATAACCGCCAACTTCAATCCTATTAAATAATTTCCTTTTTCTGTAAGAATTTTGTATTTTAAAACAGATGAAAAAGGAGTACGCTATGAACACCATGCCCAAAGCAGGCATTTTTGCCGTTTTTTCTGCATTTCTATTGACATTGTCTGCTTGCGGTGACGATAATTCTGCGTCTCCCCAAGAAATGTCCGAATCCTACGACCAGCCAAAATCAAATGCGAAGGGGAAAAGCTCGTCGAGTGGCAAAGCTTCGAGCAGCACTTCTAGCAAAAACTCATCTTCTTCGAAAAAGGTCAGCAGCTCATCGAACGAAAACATGAAGAAAGTTTGCTCCGAAATGGGAGCTTGCGATGCCATGG
>CAMZGI010000333.1 GCA_947306305.1 uncultured Fibrobacter sp. | reverse complement strand
GTGCAGAATCGATTACATTGTCATTCCGGCCGGAGCCTGTGCTGAGCAACGACGAAGTAAGCCGGAATCTGCTTTAAAAAAGTTATTATTGTGGTGTAAAAGGAATAGTTTATGATAGACTTTGACGAAAACGGCGTACCGAGTGCCGAATTGCCCCAAGTGACAGGCGAAGAAAGCCTCAAAAACTTCATGGACATCGTCCAAGAACTCAAGGAAAAACCTTGGGATTCTCGCTTGAACGACATTCTGGATGCGTTCGAGGACTTTTTGACGATTCGCCCAGACCCGCCTCAGTCTTGGCAAGATAATTATGCCGCCAGCGGAAAAAAATTCGACTACTACCAGATTGTCTTGCCCGAAGATTTTCAGGACCCTTATGAAGACGATCTCGGAAACATCAATCGCTTGCGTGGCGAATTTGCTCGCGTCCCGAGCACGATGGCTTTGGAACACGAACTCGTAAGCCGCAATTACTTTATTTTTGAAAACGGTCATGCCGAACCGATTCCCGCTCCGCGTCCGATTCTGATGCTCGAAAGTAAAGACCGCGAAGATGACGAAGAACCGCAAGAAGGCGACATCACGTGGGATTGCTGCATCTCGATTTTTGCCGATGGCAGCTACGTTGCATACAACCTAGACCATGACGACGAAGAAGAACTCGGCGAAGATTTTAAAGTCGTTTTTGACAAGCATATCAAAACGCTCTCGAAGTTGCAACTCGTGATACCCGTAGAAGGCCGCGATTACGGAATCCTCCGCAGCGATGCATGAGTTAGACGAAAGAACGCTGCTTCGCAGCTACAGACGACAAATGCGTAAGGCGAATGTTGCAGGGCTGCTTGCAGACCTATAACTGAGCCTAGCATTTGGTACTTGTACAGAGACGAAAGAATATGTTTTTCTAGAGGGCCTCGCCCGATAGGACTCACAGCTTTTTCGTCATTCCGGCCACTGAGCCGGAATCTTGCCGGAACCTGAAGCATATTTTAATGGAACAATTAGAAACTGAAATCTACCTGCGCTATAAGCAGATAATCGAGTGCGATTGTCATGTCGGACCCTCACCTTCATTGTTGATTGAGGACAACGCGTCATGGCGGACTCGATCCGCCATCTCTATGAAATCTCGTGTGGTTCGCATGCAGGACTTAATAGACCGTTATGATGCCTTTTGCTTTGACGGCTACGGAACCCTTTACAATCGCGGAAGCTTTGTTTACCCCGGTGCAATGGAATGGTTCCAATCCCTCCGCCGAGCCGGTAAACATGTTTGCTTGGTGACAAATGCCGCGTCTGATGTCGATGAAGTCTTGGCTCGCGATGCAGACAAACGCGGATTTGACTTTACGCCAGAAGAAACCATTTCGTCGGGAAGTTTGTTGCTAGACCTTGTGAAACAATTGCGTTCAGGAACCGCAAATGCAAACGCTGATGGAACTGCGTCGCTTTCTAAAACTGCCGCGAACCCGTATAAACTCCACGAAGTCTATTACATCGGTCGCGAGACGGGCAAACATGTGCTTGACGCTTGCGGAATCTCTGCGGTCGCGATGGATGTAGAACCCGCCGAGCCGATTGTCGCTATTTCGTCTGCGAAAGATACTCCAGAAACGTTTGCCCAAGCGGTCAAAATTTTGCAGAAGCCGGGTGCGATTTTGCTGGTGCTCAATTCCGATGCCTGGGCTCCGAAAATTCCTGATGAAAACGGCGTGACGGTGCGCGAACCTGTTTCGGGGGCGTTGTGCGAACGCTTGCGTCGCGATTCAGCTTGCGATGCGAATGGGGGAGAAGGCTGTAAAACCTATTATTTGGGAAAGCCGTTCCCTGCAATTTGGGAAAAAGTGAAACGCTCGCTTCCGGCTGGTTCCCGCGTGTTGATGATAGGCGATACGCTGGGGACGGATGTGTATGGCGCAAAAATCGCTGGCTTTGACAGTGCTCTTGTCGTTGGTCGAAATGTGCCTGCCAATGAACTCGAAGCGGATGAAGCAGCCCTTGGAATCCGCCCGGATTATTATTTGGAACCGTAGTTTGTACAAATTTTTTTAGATTAAAGTTTTGCGGATAAAAAGTTTATATTTTAGAACTATAGAAACCGTGAACTATAAAATTTTTATTGAGACCCTTTATGAGTAAAAAATGGCTACTTGCATTGCCTATTTTATTTTGGTTGCTGTCTTGCGAGGGTTTTACGACTACCGGATCTAATGATCCCTATAGTGATCATTGTTATGGAATCTCAAAGAAAAATGCGTATTCATATATGTTCTTTTTTGAGTTAGATTGCCCTTATGGGGAAAATTGTAAAACAAGTTTGAGTTTTATTGGTAGTGGCGTTTGGGATACGTTGGATAGCAGATGTTTTTCTGGATATGAGTTAAGGTTAGAAACTGCAGACACGTCACGAATTGTACTAGAAAATAAAAACTACCCAATATTTTTGACTCCCGATAATCACGCCAATTTCACTTTTATTGGTGAAGATAACGAAGAAAAGAAGTACGATATTGACCTTTCAGGAATAATAAATTCCTATACGGTTCGTGGAGATTCTGTTGTTGTTAACGTGATGGATAATTGTAGGATTACGGTTATTTCTACCCCTCAAAATATAGAAGTATATGGAAATGTATATCCTGAAAGTAATTTTATTTTTTCTGCAAATGAATCGATTAGGTCGTGGTTTGGTTATGATTGCATTTGGCATGAGCAAGGTTCTTTGAAAAAGGATGATTTAAATATTCATGCTGAAATATTCTGGACGAAATAATGATTTGACATAGTTTGATCTGCTGGAATAGTAATGTTTGTAAAGACTTTGTATGGGGAATGGACTACTCGTTGGGTTTTGGATGGAGAACTCTATGCTATAGATAATGGAGCCGGTTTCCCGATAGTTTCTGCAACGGTATCGCGTTCGCACTATATTTATGAGAAATCGGATGGTTCTGTTGTGAATGGGAATTATTCGAAAAATTATCTCCCGGCACTTCCGATTCTTTTGTTGAGGTAGATTATGAAAAAAATATGGTTGCTGGTAT